>JAUJND010000053.1 GCA_030446505.1 Chroococcidiopsidaceae cyanobacterium YX2bin18
AGCTAGGATGGTTTGTTAGTAATAAGGCTGGAAAACATCAATAATTTCTTGCTCTTCGTTGGCGAAATCTAGCACAAAAGTATTTTCTTTGCCCGGACAGGTACGATTTAAACGGGATAGGGTTTGTACAGCTTTGACTCCAGCAAGTTTTTTGTTAACACTAGAACTTGAATCATACGCCAGTCGCCAAACATAAAATTCACTGGTCTGCCAGCGCCAGCCCCCAAAGATAAAATCGGCTTCACTTCTAGCAGTTTCATAATCTGGATTACTGTTCCCAGTTAGGTCGATAGCTTGGGCAAGATCAGTAAACAAACCTTCAGCATGGCGCATTACCTCTAGTAAATCGGTTTAAGGGTTTTTTAGGGTGGGCGAGGCTTCAAGGGAATGAATTAAGTTGAGGATCATTGGATATGCCCGTGAAGTTTCTCCAGCGAAGCAGATGAAACAGTCTTTACGAGGCAGTTCAAATAGTTTGACTCCGGCTTCCCAGCTCTCTCCTGCGGAAAGACAGCTATCGGTGGCGAAAACTAACTCCTCGTCTGTGGGCATATGACGTATCCAGGTAGCACATAGGGTCATAGTATTTACTCCCCTAACTGCTGTAGAACTTGCTCAACGGTTTGGTTGAGTTGGGGGAGGTCTTGCTCAATGATTCCCCAGACTCGATTCAGGTTAACTTTCAAGTAGTCGTGAATCAAAATATCTCGCAATCCAGCGATCTGCTTCCAGGCAACGTCATGGTAGGCATTTTTTAACTCTGGGGATAGGCGTTTGGTGGCTTCGCCAATGATTTCAAAGTTACGGATGACGGCATCTTGAATGATGGGGGTTTCCAGAAATTTTGCTTTACCTTCAATTGTGTAGGACGCGATACGTTGGATGCAATCCTGAATGTTAGTTAGATACAGCAAATCGCTTTTCATAGCGGAATTGCCTCCTGCAACACCTGCCTACGAATTGCCTCATGTAAGCAATCTGGCTCAACCACATCCACCCGGCAGCCGAGGAGTTCCTCTAAGTCTTGGATCAGGGCGATTTGGTCAAGCAAGGTTCGCTGGGTATCGAGTTCAACTAAAAAATCAATGTCGCTATCTACTGTGTTTTCTTGCCGTGCGACGGAGCCAAAGATCTGAATATTTGACGCGCCATGTTTAGAAGCGATTTGCCGAATTTTTTCTCTTTGGTTGAGCAAAGCTTCAAGGTTCATACGCCTTTCTCCCTAATATCAAGTTTGCCTGTTACGGCGGTAGTGATGAGCGATCGCCCAATGTCTTTTTGGGGAATTTGCTGTATCTAATCATCTACCTAGTTCTCCACTCTTGTATATTGAGAATTCGCTATCGGTGTCTAGCAGAAACCTCATTCAAACAATGCCTCCTGCTCTGGCTGGGGTAGCTTTCACTGTTCCATAAAGCTCATCGGAGAATAGCTCTAGGCTGCTAAATAGGGTTTGCCAGGGGTTGTCTTGGAGAATCAGGAGGATGACGTTACCAACTTTTTTGATATAGGCTTCTTCGCCCTCAATCTGATAGTTTTGGCGCAGATCGACAAACTGATGTTCGGTGTCTTTTGAGAGTTTAACGATATTCAAGGTTGTCTACTGGGCGTAGGCTATCTACGGCGGGTGAAGCTTACTGTTAGACCGCTTCTAGATCATATCAACGGCGATGTATCCTGAGACCCCACAGGCTAGGCATAGCGGTTCTCCCTGCCCTTGCACGAGTTATCGAGGCGCACTAATACGATGGGCAAGATTTTTGTTAAATAGGAGTAGGAATTTTCTCTACTCCTCTCTTTCTCAATCAAAAAATATATGACGCATCCGGAAGTTCGTGACAAGATGTACTGATGGATGATCGATACCACTCCGGCGCGCCTATCAATCCCCTGATTTACTCGGTTCGCTTTTTTGAGGGCTTGCCAAAGACTGTAGTGGAAAAAGCTACGACCCACCTCGTCACCCGCACTCATGCAGCCAATCAAGTGATTTTATTGGAAAATGACTGGGGTACTTCTGTGTACTTCCTATTGTCAGGTTGGGTTAAAATTCGCACCTATAATTTAGATGGCAAAGAAGTTACATTAAATATTCTGGGACAGGGAGAACTGTTTGGGGAAATGGCAGCCTTAGATGAAGCACCCCGATCCACTGATGTAATTGCTCTTACTCCTACCCTAACTGGTAATATGCCAGCTCAAGATTTTGTACAATTAATTCAGACCGAGCCTCTAGCAGGCATCCGGTTATCTCAACTAATGGCGCGACGCTTGCGGCAAGTGAATCGACGATTACGCCTGCGGGAATCCGATAGTATGTCGCGGGTGGCAGATACGTTACTGATTTTGGCGGAAGGACAGGGAATACAAGATCAAACAGGAATACAAATTCCCAATTTACCTCACCGAGAATTAAGTAGTTTTAGTGGGTTGGCACGGGAAACAGTTACACGGGTACTAACAAAGTTGGAGAAGAAAGGGTTGATTATCCGCTGTCACCAGACACTTTGTATCATCGATTAACAAGCTATTGATCGACTCATAGTATAATATCACTTACAACATACCTTGGAGTTACAATATGGGTTTTCAGAAAATTCTCGTAGCTATTGATAACTCTCAGTTAACTCCGTCTGTCTTTGAGCAAGGTTTAGGGTTAGCACTCTTCGCGCGGGGTAGCTTGATGTTGTTGCATTGCCTCAGTAATGATTTAGTTGGCGAACCTATGGTTCCTGTGACTGTAGAACTGGGTTTGTACCCAGGGATAATAGATAGTTCTTACGATACTTGGCACTCTCACTATCAAAAGCAGCGATCGCAGGGCCAAGCAATACTTCGTCACTATTGTGAATAGCAACTAATCAAGGAGTACCCACAAAATTCGATCTGCGGATTGGTGAAGCTAGCTTATGCTTATGTCAAACAGCAAAGAATTGGGGGAGCCGACTTGATTGTCCTTGGTCGTCGCGGTCGTACAGGATTGGCGGAAGCGTTGCTGGGGAGTGTTAGTAATTATGTTTTGCACCATGCACCTTGCTCAGTTTTGGTAGTTCAAGCAGAACAAAGCACTGTGGCGCAAAAGTTACCACCAGTTGCAGTCGGATAGACAATGAGAATGTTAAGTAATTGTAATCCCTGATCAGGAATTACAATTTTCCAAGCAAGCCCTTGTAGCATAATAGCTACTCTGGCTCCGATCTAGCGCAATTTAATATATGGATAGGGTAAACTTGAAAAACTTTTTTGAATTGGCATGAGCGATTTCCGCAGAGCCACCAGCTACTCCTTTCTCTGAGGATGCCTCTAACCAAAAACAACTTTTCTGAGCCACATTTGACGGCTGTTGCTCCTTTAAGGATGGTAGAGACTGCTTTTCTAGCCAGTACCGCCAGCTTAATTTGGCTAGTTAATTACTACTTTCCTCCAGGTCCTTTGTTGCGGATTTTTTTTCCAGTGCCAATTGCCCTTGTTTATTTACGCTGGGGTAAGCGAGCAGCTTGGATGGCGACTTTAGTCTCTGGGTTACTACTTTCAGTGCTGATGGGACCAACACGCAGCATTTTATTTATCATGCCGTTTGGTTTGATGGGAGTACTGCTAGAGAATATGTGGCAACGTCGAAGCCCGTGGATTGTTTCTATCGCCTTGGGTACGCTGCTAGGGGCTTTTGGGTTCTTTTTTCGGTTTTGGTTGCTATCCATTTTGACAGGCGAAGACTTGTGGGTTTATTCAATTACCCAAGTAACAAAGTTGGCAGAGTGGGGATATATCAGGCTGGGATTGTTAGGTCAACCCAGTGTATTGATAATTCAGGCGATCGCGATCGCCCTAATTTTTGTGAATAATATAATTTACTTATTCGTGGTACATCTGGCAGCTTTGTTTTTGCTAGATCGATTGGGCAACCCAATTCCCCGTCCTCCTAACTGGGTGCAAGTCCTAATGGATTACGAAGGGGAAGAATGATTCGCGTTTATACCCAAATAAAACAGGGACAGGAATGGTTGCGAAGGTATCGGGGTGCTTCACCTGTATTCGCTTGTATCTTAGGATTTACCGAAACTGGTTTAATTCCTGGTATTTCAGCCGCTGGTCTCACCTCCGAAGATCGCAGGTATACTTTGTATAGCCGATGCGGAGTTTTTGTACCACGGTTTCCAACTCCAGCCTAAATATCCCTTGCCACCGCTCAGTGCTGGAGCTTCCCCAGTTTTGATTTCCCGCGCCGTTGTTGAGGCACTTTCGCTTCCAGTTTATTTGTTTAATGCTGGGCTACCTCAGCCACCAACTGTTCCAGCAATTGATTTGGGCGGAACTCCTGCTAAGTGTTTGAGCTTAGGTTGCGCTTTAGAACTAGCAACAGTAAAACATTTGCTAGAACAAGGGCTAATTTGGGGTGAAAAGCTAGCTGCAAGCATCAATCAGGGGTATCTAATTTTAGGCGAGTGCGTCGTCGGAGGAACCACAACCGCACTTTCCGTTTTAACAGGGTTGGGCATTGCAGCAGCTTGGAAAAGTTAATAGTAGCCACCCCATTTGTAATCACGAGCAAAAGTGGGCTGTGGTACAAGCGGGGCTGCAACGTGCTGGTTTGGGTGCTGGCAGAGATCCTCCAGTTAGTAGCAGCAGTAGGCGATCCGATGCAAATTGCCGTAGCTGGCATGGCGATCACCGCTAGTCGCACCAGGGGCGTAATGCTAGCTGGCGGTACTCAAATGCTGGCGGTATATGCCTTAATTCAAGCGATCGCTAGAGTTTATAATTTGGTTTGGCAACCCGAACAAGTTGTGGTAGGAACAACTCGATGGGTAGCGGAGGATAAGAGCGGTAATACGGTTAATTTAGCAACACTGGTTGACTCTGTACCCCTTTTAGCAACCCAGTTAAGTTTTGCTACCTCTGGTTATCCTCAACTCCAAGCTTACGAGCAGGGCTACGTTAAAGAAGGTATGGGTGCTGGAGGTTCTTGCATTGCGGCTCATTTAACCCAAGGTTGGAACCAAACACAGCTACTTCAAGCGATTGAGAGCTTAGTAAGCTACTGCTACAAGTAATCTATCTCTAAAAAACAAAGTAGGCAGAAATTATCTTCTAATGAATTCTTTTCGCAAGTAACAGTTCTTCCAAGGCGGCGATGCGATTGTAGGCTGCGGTTAATTGTGCCGTGAGTCGCTGGATCTGAATTTCTGGTGGCAACTCCTTTTCAGTACCTTGATGATGGTTATCCAAATTAGTACCATCTACTAGCACGTCTTTATGTGCCATTGCTGTAGTGCTATAGCTTTGAGTTGAGTATTGCCCAGCAGCATTTACACCCTGAAAATTATGCGTTTCCTGGGTTGGAGCTAACCGACACTCTGATAAAGCTTCAGACACTCTGGCACTGAGGTCGTTAATAACTTGATACAGTGCATCTACTTTATGACTCAAAGTAATGACCTGTTTTTGTAGTGGCTCCATTTAATACCTTCATCGCCCTATCTGATTTCTTCTCTATAGTAGGCAACAAAATAGCAAAGTCAACTCTACTTATAAATCATTTAACTTATGAGACTTTAACTTTTAAAGGGAAATGTTAATACTTAGTTTTAAACAAAAATAAATATTAGCAGTGAGTAAACTACGTCTAGCCGCCTGCGGCTGAGCTAGACGCTTTTAATAGCCCTCCAGCTACCTTATTCAAAGAACAAGATAGCCAGGAACCTTTAACGGGCGAGTTTACATAGGTCGCCCCAAGCAGAGCAATTATCTTTGAACCGTTAGTGTCTGCATTTCCAATCCAACCACAGTTCGGATTGATGCACTTAAACTTCTTATTGGTTCTAATGCCAATATGCAAACAACAATTGCAGGTTTGACTGGTATAGGCTGGAGGGACTGCTATTACCTTTACCCCTCTTTGATGCCCTTGTACTCTAAGAAAATCCGCAATTGATGAAAAGCCCAAGAGTTAGAACGCCTGCGTTCAGTTTTGTTCCTTAGCAATTCATTAGTGCGTTCGCGGATTCCTGTTAAATCCTCTATTGCTACGCCCGCATTGTTCTCTTTGGCTTCGGCAATTACGCTCTTACTGATACTATGATTCAGCCATTGTTGAAATCTTCTTTCTCTTCCCGATAACCGTTGCAAAACCTGTCTCGCTCTACGGCGAGTAGACCTTGTGCCTTGAGAAGCCGCGTCCTCTCCTGCTTTTCAAAAGCAGGAGAGTGTCGGCTAGCTTTACGCTGTAAAGAAGACCTAACTCTGGCAAATTTATCTCTAATTTTTGTTATTTGTTCTCCATCCCAACCTTTATCCGTACTTGTTTTGGCAATTTCCCTGCGTCCAAAGTCAACCCCGATTAAGTTAGTTGTTCGGTGTTGTTCTGGAGTCTCAGATTTTAACTGAATATGCACGTAAAAATTACCATCTCGATGCAATCAAACTTGAGCCGAAGTCGGCTTCTTTCCTGCTAATTTACCGCGATGGTAGTTACTGGCATTTAAAGAAATTCTTTCTCTTCCTCTGACCGTACTTAAACTAACCGTCCAATCCTTTTCTCTAAAGGTAAAAGTATCCTTATCGCAGTCAAAACTAGTTGGTTTAAATCCTTTAACTTTCTTGCCTTTGTGTTTAGCCGTCAGACGATTGGCTCCAACTCTCGCACAAGCCCTAATGACATGGTTTGATACCAAGTTGAACTTGTTCTTGGCATCGCTGTAAATGACTGCTTGGATTGAATTTCGATTAGTTAAAGTTAACTTAACCGAGGAATTGATGAATTCACAGCACGACGCAAACTCCAGAGCAGTATCCTTAAGTTTGGCATACTGGTCTGGAGTAGGTTGAACTCTTACAACTAGCGTCAATACTTGATTCATGAGTATTATTAGACCACTTGTGTAGACTCTTGGTAACTTCGGGGGTATCGAACCCCACTCAGTTGCCCCGCTTTCCCCCTACGACCCGCTGCGAGTAACGGTCGTAGCCCCTTGCGGCTTCCGGTGGGATAACCGCGTATTATGTAGATTCGTTAATTTTAGAGATTGTTGTCAGCAGAAACTCGCTTTAAAGGCAAATTATTATGAAGTTAGGTTATAAACCAGTAACAAGCGGGGGTCATAAACTATTTAAGTTGAACACACTGGAGAGAAAATCGCCAGAATCGTGCTGGTTGTCTACCTAGCTAAAATAAAGTAGAAATTTTAAGACTTTAGCCAAAAGTATAAGTCATCTATGCAATGGTAGGTAAAAATACTATTAGCGTGAATTAGTTAAAGATGTTGCAGATTCAAGAATTTTTTACAGCTTGTACTGGGCGATGGACAACGGAACGAACTTATCATTTGGTTCTTACAGGCGAAGTAGAACGGTCTTATACAGAATTTCGAGTAGAGACAATTACCCAGGAACAGAAGCAGCAAATTTTATCCCTATCTGCCTTGAGTGAGATTAAGGTAGCGAAAATCAGTGAAGAAGCATTACCGGGGTTTGCGATCGCCTTTGACACCCGCTCTGAAACTGGGGAAACGGTGTCGATGAGTCTCCAAGCTTTATTTATTCCAGATACTTACGTTGGCTCAACTTCAGTGACGCAAATGCCGCCCCCACTAGCAGCACAACTGCCAATCGAGTCAAACGGGGAAGTGATTAAAGGTTTTTATTTGCGGAATGAGGGATACTCGGAAGCAGGAGCGATCACCGGACGCTTTACCTATCAACCCACCCGCCAAACTTTGGAAATGACAACATATTATCGGCGCTCTGTAGCAGTGGATCAAATGCGTTTAGTTGCACCTGACTTGCGGCTACGCACAATCGTTACATACCAGCGCCCAACAGACAGCGTACCCAGCGTCATCGACTTAGTTGGCTTTGGAGTCGAGCGGCGGCACACATAGAAAAATATGGATCGACGGTCTTTTTTACTAGGTACAGGGACGCTTACCCTAAGTCAACTATTAGCTGGGTGCAGTGGTCACCAAGCAAAGTTGCGCGTGCAGCTGTTAAAAGGTTCCATACCTGCCCAAGCGGTGAACAAATTTCGGACTCTAAACCAACGTACTGATTTACAGTTTGCTCCTGTCGAGCAGTTAAAAGATTTATTTACCCAGTTGCAATCTTGGGGACAGCAAGAGCAAAAGCCGGAGCAGCAACAATTACAGCTGCCTCTACCCTTTATTAAATCTAAACAAATTGCTCCCCCTGACTTAGTAGGGTTGGGAGATTACTGGTTGGCACAGGCGATTGAGCAAAAATTGATTCAGCCGCTTGATCCGGCAAAGTTGCAACAGTGGCTTACTCTGCCTAAGCGGTGGCAAGAACTAGTGAGGCGGAATAACCAAGGTCAGCTAGATGCTAGGGGAAAAGTTTGGGCAGTGCCTTATCGTTGGGGTAACACAGTTATTGTCTATAACCGAGATAAATTTAAGTCATTGGGCTGGACACCAACTGATTGGAGTGATTTGTGGCGGGAGGAATTACGCGATCGCATTTCTATCCTCGATCAGCCACGAGAAGTTATTGGTCTGACATTAAAAAAACTAGGACAATCCTACAACACCGAGAATCTCAATAATGTTCCAGACCTAGAACAGCAACTACGCGCCCTCCACCAACAAGTCAAGTTGTATAGTTCTAATACCTACTTGGAACCCCTAATTTTGGGAGATGCTTGGGTAGCGGTAGGCTGGTCAACAGACGTGCTGCCAGTAATCCAACGTTATCAGCAAATTGCAGCAGTTATTCCTCAATCGGGAACCGCAGTATGGGCAGACTTATGGGTACGCCCATTAGGTGATGCTTCTAGCACGTCTCTGGGTGAACAGTGGATTGATTTTTGTTTGACACCGGAAATTGCTCAACAAATTTCTTTCCAAACCAAGGCAACCTCACCGATTCCAGTGACGCTCAACCCAGCTAATATCCAAAAACCGTTGCGAAATCTGTTGCTATCTGACCCAGAAATTTTCCAGCGCAGTGAATTTTTACTGCCTCTATCTGAAACAACAATGCAGCAGTATCAGTCATTATGGCAAAAAATAAGAATTAATCCTTAAATCTGGTTACTTGACACCCGGATACGTGATTTGCCCGTGGCTTCCAGTTGGATATCGCATACGCTTGGACTAATACTAAAGTTACAAGTATAAGTTGCCAAAAGTTCTTTTTGATAATTGAAGACTCTGACGTTGTAGCCATAATCACGGGCAACAGTGCCGAAATGATTAACGAATTCGTAGCGCTCTAGGTAGTCGATTAAACTCCAATTTTGGCGATTTACTAAGAGATCAATTCGTGCGGTAGTGGCGTTACCTGGATAAGCCAACCAGTTCTCCAGCAGATTACCCCCAAACTGTTCATTTGCCCACCATAGGCTAGGAATTGTTAGCTGCTGTTGGCAGATAGTATTAGCCGTGATCGCAGTTATCTGTTCACAGTTAACGGTGGTAGCTGCGATCGCTCTGTTTAGGGATGCAGGCTCCAATAAACTTAGTTCTACAGGAGCAGTAGAAGGCTGTGGTACTGATGTTTGGGCAGGCGATGGTTGTGGTAAGAAGGATGTACTTAAGCTGATGCTAAGTAGTAGTAGAAGCGATCGCGGCAAGCGCAGATTACACAAACGCATTGTCTTTATGGCAGTTTTCAGTACATTTAATTGGTATTAATCTGCGTCAGCGCAGATATTTATGTAGCAACAATTTTTTATCGTCTACATACTTATTGCAAGACGTATCTTAGCTGCAAAAGAGCCTAACATCAGCACAAGCGCGAAACATTTAAACTTATCCCCAAAGCCGACGACTAGGCGATCCATTGAGGCGCTGATGAGTATCAGAAAGAAGGTCTGGAATATCAAGATTCTCTGGACACCGAGGTAAACAATCGCCGCAACTAGTGCAACGGTTTCCTTTAACACCAGGAAACCAGTGACCAGCATTTTCAAACATACCGTAGCGATAACTACCATAATCGGTCATGTCATAGGCAACAGCAAGATTTCTGAGCCGCAAAACTTCGGGAATGTTAATCTTCTCTGGACAAGGTAGACAAGCATAGCACTGACTACAGCGATTACTTCCCAAGGCGGCTGCTTGATCATCTAAGCGCTGCAAAATTTCAACTTCTTGTGGTGTTAGTTGATTGCAGTCAGTAACACTTAAAGGTTGAGTTAATTCATCTGGATTTGCTGCCCCCACGCTGAGAGTAGTAATCCGAGGGTCACTTAGTAAAAATCGGTAGTTTAACTCTAGTGGTGAAAAGGGGTGGCACAGATCTTTGAGCGTTTGTGGCGGCGTGTAAAGCCTTCCTCCCTTATCAGCAGGTGAGATGATGAACACGCCCATGTCCTTTTTGGATGCCAGTTCAATTGCGGCTGCATTGCGCTGGAAGAAGTAGTAATAGTGGAGGTTGACAAATTCAAACAAATCAGTATTGATTGCTGCCAAAATTACTTCTAAAGCTCCATGAGTGGAGAAGCCAACGTGCCGCACCCGACCATCAGCAACAGCTTCCGCCACTGCTTGCATACAACCTTCAGTCCTCTGAATCCAGTTCAGCTGTTCCCAAGTATTCACACCATGAATCGCTAGACAATCAAGGTAATCTAATCCTAATCGCTCCAGCGACTCGTTAAGGTGGCGACGCATAGTATCCGCATCAGCTACGGGTGAAATTTTACTAGTGATGTGAAGTCGAGAACGCGGCAGCGACAATTCACTTTTTAGAGCCGCGCCTAGATACTGCTCACTTTTACCATAACCTCTAGCAGTTTCCAGGTGATTAATACCAAGTAACACGGCTCTTTGTATAGTCTGTCGTGCATTTTCAGCAGTTGCCAGGTAGCGCATGGTTCCCAAGGAAAACACGCTCAGAGCCAAATTAGTCTTGCCAAACCGTCGATAATGCATTTTATTTTGAGTTGAATAACTTAGAACTCAAAACTTAAAACTCATAACTATTTTTAGTCTTCTCCAGTGCTAAAACCTCCTCCTTGGATTAAATCTTCAGGTCGCAGATTAGCGAGAAATTCTCGGAATGCTCGCTGTTCTGCTTCATCAGCATCTCGATCAACAGGAATAGAGGCATCAGCAAGAACTTCCTCCATTACCCAAATTGGGCTGGCGGTGCGGAGGGCGATCGCGATCGCATCAATGGGAAGGGCCACAATTTCTTTCTTTAAGTCACCCTGGCGGACAGTCAGAATTGCATAGAATGTCCCGTCTTGGATCGAATGAATAACAATGCGCTCTAGAGTCATCTCCCAGACTTCTAAAATATTAGCCAGCAGATCATGGGTTAGAGGTCGAGGAGGCTTATGGTTTTCTAGAGCACCAATAATTGCTTTTGCCTGATCTTGATTTATATAGATCGGCAATGCACGTCGGTCTGTACCGTCTTTCAAAAGCACGATCGGGCTGCGATTTACGGCATCTATTGCAATGCCAGCGACTCTCATTTCAATCATTGGCGTAGCCTCTACAATCCTTTAGATAAGGGATAGTTTGTGAAAAGGGATATAGTGATAAGCGATAGACGGGATCAATGACATACATACTTCTAGTTTTATAAAATTAATCGGTTGAACTCCAATCTGGGAGCAAGGCTTAAAGTAAACTGAATCGGTAGGTACAGATACAGATACAGATATCCTTATCCCAAGTATGCCTTGTTATTGATGCGGATTTATTAAAGTCGCTGTGACAATTTAAAGAATAATTTAACTTTCTAGGGCTAAATACAGTTGGTATTAAGCAGTAGATTCCTTATTTTGTGATAAAGCTGTGTTTACAGGATTAATTCAAGCATTAGGAACGATTCGACCGCTAGGAGGCGACGCTTGGCAAATTACTTGCGTTTTGGAAGATACTGCCGTAATTTTGCCGGATCTATCTATTGGTGATAGTGTTGCCGTCGATGGTGTTTGCCTGACTGTAATGGAAGTATTGCCCCAAGGATTTATCGCTGCCGCATCGCCAGAAACTCTCCGCCGCACAACTTTAGGGCAACAGACAGAAGATGGTTTTGTCAACTTAGAAACGGCGCTGCGAGTTGGCAGCAAGCTAGGTGGTCATTTTGTCATGGGTCATGTCGACGGCATAGGTCGTCTACAAGCAGTGGAGCAAACCGCTACGTCTTGGGAGATGATTTTTAGGGCAAATGAGACGATCGCTCGTTATATCGTTCCCAAGGGCAGTATTGCCGTCAATGGTGTAAGTTTAACAATTGCCGAATATGACTCAGGATCAATGCAGTTCAAAGTAGCAGTGATTCCCCTTACCTATATACACACAAATCTCCACTATCTCCGACTAGGTAGCCAGGTAAATTTGGAAGCAGATATTCTAGGTAAATATGTTGAAAAATTAATTCATTCCGGCACCACTGACGATTCAGTAGCTCATACTAGCCTAGACGAGCTTACACCCACATTTTTAACAGAACACGGCTATTTGTGAGAGTTTTTGAGTTAAATATAATATCTTCTAACTCAAAACTCAACGGTCAGCCGGAGGAGGCTCCGGCTGCTGCGTTGAGCAAGCTCAAAATTCAAAACTCATAACTATTGTTAACTGCCTGGTTGGCGACTTTGAGCAACACGTAAAGATTCTACCAGATGAGCTAAAGCGTCCTGCAATTGCACACCAGGATCAGTGGCAACCCAACCTTCAGAAGTTAAAGTGCGAGTTTCAAAGTGGAGGTGGGGACCAGTAGAGTTACCAGTACTGCCAACACGCCCAATAACTACTCCCTGTTCAACCCACTCGCCAGGTTGGACAAATATTTCTGACAGGTGACCATAAAGCGTTTGTTGCGTAAGCTTCTTGTGATCAAGAACAACAGTTAAGCCATAACCACCCAAAAAGTCGGCGATCGCCACGTTACCAGCGTCAGCCGCCAAAACTGGTGTCCCCAATGCTGCGCCAAAGTCAGTTCCAGCGTGAAAGCGGCGACTACCTGTAATTGGATGAATCCGCCAGCCAAAAAGTGAGGTAATCGGAGCCGGAATAGTAAGCGGAAACATCAGCCCTGAATTAACGCCTAATACTCCTCTGGGTCGAGGCGTGCGGTTGTAGTAAAATGCACTACGAGTCGGCACACTGGCAGCAATCTGAGCAGAAGATATCCTTTTATTAACACGACCGTTACTACTAGTGATTGGAGCCACCCGAATTGGCGAAATTCCTCTTACTGCAATGCCTCGAACCCAACTAGGCGCTTGAGAACCACGCGATCGCGACAGAATTAATTGGCTGAGTACTCCTAATAGCAACTCGTGCTCGCTTCTCTGGAGTACCGCAACTACTAGCTGAAACCCCTTGCCTTAAAACGGCTTTACACCCTGTTGAACGCTCTGATAGCACCACTGAACTCGGTGCTTCATAGCTTGTAGCACCAATTCTGTACTCAGTAGGGTCAATATAAGCGCCGTTATAATTTGCTGTAGAAGTGTTGGCAGCTTTTTCCGAGTTCCGAGTAGGGTTTGGACTGAATACCAGGTAAATTCCTTGGAGGTTGGGTAGCGAAGTTTGGGTGACACTCGTGGAGCAGGCGGACTAGCAACCTTTAGTTTGGTTTGTTCGCGTTTAACTGGAAGCGTTGGCGCTTGCTGCCTTAATCGTTCTCCTCTAACTGAAGTCGGAGTAAAATTTGTTAGTCGTTCTCTTCTGGCTGGAGCCGGAACGTGAGGTATTTTAGGCGCAAATTTTACTACTGGCGCTGTTACAGATGGGGGTTTCGATTCAATCTTAGTGGGTACAACAACTGCGTCTGGTATCTTAGTTTGAGCAAATACGAGGTTGTTGCTCAAGAGGCTTAATACACCGATACAACTCAGATGTCCTAATAAAGAATGCAGCCAGAAGCGGCGTAAAGATGTGTAAGTATCAGTTGGCTGGGTCATTTTTTCTCTCGTTTCTGATTTGCGTTGACAACAAATTATCCTTAGTAGTTTCAATTAGCCTTAAATTTTTCGGAACTGTAAAGTCTAGTTATCAACCCTTAGTTAACTCCAACAAACTACACTTGCACTGGGGAACGTCTTAGGACAAACAATTAACTATAGCCCAGACTGATTGTACCTGGCTTAAGGTAAATTTCTGGACTAGCTACTGAATCAACGTCATTCATCCCAAGCCGAACCCGTAAATCACCAATGGCAGTAACGCCTACAATTACTCCGAAATAACCATCAACGCAGACTGAACGACCTATATTTATGAGTAGCTTTTCGTAGTCGAGTAGCAGAGTATCTATTCCCACTTGCGATCGCTGATGACCAGATGCTATACCGATTAAAGTTACAGCCGTCAGCATTTCCAGGGAGGCAATCGTTGCCCCAAGCTGAGTTTCTTGTAATGATTGCAGATTGATGCCGCTTTCCGGTACTGGATTAGCCCAGTTAATACCCACACCCACGACTGCTTTAGTAATTCGTCCTTGCTGCACCTTGGTTTCAGTTAAAATACCGCCCAGTTTACGTTCACGAGGAAGTTGCGACGTGATCAAAGCATCCCGCCGTCGCACGGCGGGATTGCTCACGTCGAAGGTTCCCTCCACGCCTTGTCTTCCGTAAAGTATTAAGTCATTGGGCATTTGAGGAAACTGGAATGCCGCGATCGCGTAAGGCGTTAGCAATTCCCCAAGCACTACCCAAAGTTAGCTGGTAGCTGTGTTCAGCTGGCAAGTTAGGTGCGATCGCTACAGAAAGGTACAATCCCCCAATTGGCGAAGACCACTGACGACCCCACTGTCCTCGTCCAGATATTTGCTGATTGGCAATAACAACGGTTCCAGGTTTAGCTCCTGCATCAAGCAGATCCCAGAGTTTCTGGTTAGTTGAGGGCAAGGTTTCAAAAACATGAATAGACGGCAGGGACGAAGCATCAACAGCTTGTAATTCTGCCAAAATTGCTTCTAACCGTTGCTGATTCAGTGCCACACCTTCAAACCCAAATCCAGTTGCTCAAGTTAACATTAATTTACACTACAATTGTCTATTTTTTCTCATGCATACTTGGCAGTGGCGCACTTGGTCAGGCTTGCCCTACTTAACGTGCAGTATTTTAGAACCTTGGTCTCATGGCTTTTTTACCCAGCACTTTTGTAAATTTCCCCCGTTCTCCATTAGAGTTAACACCTGTGCTGCAACCCGATGCTGAGGTTTATCGAGTTAAACAAGTACACGGCAATATTGTTCTCAATCCTTCAGAAATCGTGCAGATAGCAGGTACTACAGATGAAATGGCGCAATCCTCCCTACCAGCAGCAGATGGTTTGATTACTGAACAGGCAGAGCAAGCGGTGTGGGTGGCGAGTGCTGATTGTACACCCGTACTAATTGCTGATTCTACAAGTGGACAAGTTGCAGCAGTTCATGCTGGTTGGCGGGGGACAGCAGCGAAAATTGTGCCGAGTGCGATCGCGCGATTTCAAAGTCAAGGCAGCAAAATTCAAGATTTGCGAGTTGCTCTGGGACCCGCGATCGCAGGAGCAGTCTACCAGGTATCGAATCAGGTGGGCTGAAGTTGGAGCTAGTATTATCCCACAATCAGAAGATTCGCTGCTCCAGAGTTTACACCAGTTATCCGATTCACCTATATCAACAGACCCTCAGCCAGGGCGAATCCGCTTGGATATTCGGCGGGTAATTGCTCTCCAGTTGGAACAGTTGGGCGTAAGGGACGATCAAGTGGCGATTGCCCCTCACTGTACCCTACCAAGAGCCAGAGCATTTCTTTTCTTACCGCCGTGACAAACTAAAAAAAAGTTCAATGGTCAGGTATTGTCAGTACACAACTCAGCTTGTAAGGTTTCTGTATAGTTCCAATTGAATGATATTTCCAATTTATGGGTAAGTATAAGTACTTTTGTTGACCGAAATGCAGCGAACAAACCGTAAGTCACAACCAGGTAGCGACCCTTAACACTTAATTCATACTTTTTCTTGCTATCTTTACAGAATCTTCATACTTATTTACACTTTGATTAGTTAAACTAGAAGCATATACAGGCAGTAACTAAAACGAAAGCTTTATCCATAGCTATAACGCCTCTAGAGATATGCCTCTAGAGGCGTTATAGTATTTAGTTTTATTTGCAAAAAAACTGGGCAAGCTTTTAGTAATTGCTTATCGGTCTGGGTTAACTTAGTTAAGATTATTGCGCCGTAACCTCTGTGGTGTGCTCTTTATAATTCATCTAACCGTGTTGTCTCGATTTACTGTGGCAATCGCAACAATACTATCGTTGATCTTTAGTAGGACAAACAGATCAAATACAAGTAAATAGTAATAATGACAACATAAATAGAAAGGTAACTATAACTACTGCCTTTACTTCTTCAATCTCTGCTTTAAGTATCATTTTTTATGCGAAGCTATAAGAGAAAACTATATTATCAATAACCTCAATATAATTTATTTCTATAACCAAAAAAACGGAAAATCTACTGAAATTAGCGTATTGAATTAAAAATTTCATTGTTCAAATAAAGCTAACTATAAGTAATATTACATAGGCACTAGCTTTTAAAAGTAACAATAAAATACTCAAGTCAAAAATACAGCTTGCCCCTGACAGAATAAACTAAATGGGCAAATCTATTTAACTTAGAGCCAGAACTTCATTTAACAAATCGCGGTGAATCAACGCCCGATCTACCAAAGATTGAATTTGCTCTGAAGTAAGGGGATTACCATTAGCGTAATGCTCTATCCATGTCTGAGAGATTGAGTTGGGATCGTCTGGTAGCTGGTTTAAGTCCCATCCAGGCATTTCTAGTTCTTGCATCAACTTGCTCACCTTAGGATCGTAACTGAGGGCAAAACAGCGACAGCCTTCAGCAGCAGCCATAATTAAACTGTGGTAGCGCATCCCAATCGCCATTTCTACACCTCGAAATACACCCTTTAAAGCTTTTGGATCTTCCAGACATAGAATCTGATTTGCACCTGGCAACTGGAGTTGAATTGTTTGGGCGATCGCTAAATCTTGAGTTCTTTGAAACGGCACTAGCAAAATGCAGGTTTGCGTTGCTTTTTGAAAATCAATTAAAGCACGGGTAAAGCTGGCGATTCGAGTTGCAGTTAGGTGGGGATGCGATCGCAACGTTACAGCAACTCTAGGAGCGGGTAAATCCCAAAGTCCAAGTACAGGCGTTGCTGACAATGCCCAAACCGGATCGGGAGCTAGGGTAGCAGAAATTTGCCAATCGGCTAAAATTGCCGCAGAACCGCGATCGCGCACACTCACGGCGGTACATCCAGCAAACGTCTGCCGCGCTAGAGTGCGAGTAAAAGGACGCTTCAGAGGACCAATTCCCTGCGCCCAGGCAATCGTTTTTAGTCCTAGTTGTTGAGCTAGTGCCATTAGTCCTGCATAGTAAAGTGGGCTAATAGCACTTGTGGCATCTTGGATTAAGCTACCTCCACCCCAAATGAATACATTTGACTGACGTAGCGCTTGCAAGACTTGTAAAGGAGCCATACGATCACACGTCTCAACACCATAGCGATCACGTGTTTCGTCTGGGTTGCCGGATAAAACCAGAGGTGTGACATTATTCGGTAGCATTTGTAATAGCGTTGCCAACAAAGCTTCATCGCCACCGTTTCCTTTACCGTAGTAGCCACACAAAACCGCTCGGAGTTGCCCCACGCTCTTCCCCCTTGATTACCTCATTCAAAACTTTATCTGAGTTTGGGTGCGTTAATTAAATCTGGGCAGTAGCATAAGAAAGCATCTAGATAAATGCCTTGAATTAGTATTTTTAGCCCCTTCCTGTATGCACGCGCTTTCAATTCCTACCTGGATTATTCATATTTCAAGTGTGATTGAGTGGATTGCTGCCATTTGGCTAATCTGGATTTACGGTGAAGTTAGTCATAATCGGGCTTGGTGGGCGTTATCTGTGGCTATGCTTCCGGCTCTTATTAGTGCTATGTGTGCTTGTACTTGGCACTTTTTTGACAATACCGAATCAATAGAATGGCTGGTTACACTCCAAGCTACGATGACGCTCGTTGGTAATTTTACTCTTTTAGCAGCTGGTTGGTGGATCTGGCGTTGTAGTCAGTCTGGTAATGAGCAGCAAATCAGTGAAGAAGGCGATCGCATTTCTCCAACCTTGAAAGAATCAGAGTAATGCCTAAAGAAGCTCTTTTTGCTTTATCCCTTTTTCCCTACTTGGGTTTTTTGTGGTTTCTCACCCAAGTCAAGCAAACACCGCGTTTGGCACTGATTGGGTTCTACTGCACCCTGGTTTTTGTTGCCGTTACTATCCCAGCTGGAATTTATGCCCAAGTGCATTATGGTCAATCTCTGGCAAACATCGATTGGTTGCATGGTTCAGCTGAGGTTTTCTTGACACTTTCTAATATTCTGGTTGTGCTGGGCTTTAGACAAGCGATTATGCAAAGGAAAACTTAAATGGATGTTATTCCAGCGATAGATTTACTTGAAGGTCGGTGTGTACGCCTTTATCAAGGAGACTACACGCGATCGCAAGTATTTAATGAAAACCCAGTTGATGTTGCTAGACACTGGGTGGAGCAGGGAGCTAGCTGGTTACACATTGTAGACCTTGACGGTGCAAAGACTGGTAAATTAGTCAACCTCCAGGCAATTGAGGCGATCGCTCAAGCGGTGACAGTCCGAATTCAAGTCGGAGGTGGGTTGCGCGATCGCACCAGCGTTTCTCAATTGCTGTCTTTGGGTGTGCAACGGGTGATTTTGGGAACTGTTGCTGTAGAGCAACCAACTCTTGTTGCTGATCTGTGCCAGGAATTCCCAGGGCAAATTGTTGTAGGTATTGATGCCCGTAACGGACGGGTGGCGACTCGTGGCTGGTTGGAAACAACTGAAGTTTTGGCAATTCAACTGGCTCAAAAAATGCAAGAATTGGGAGCAGCAGCGATTGTTTACACCGATATCCACCGTGATGGTACACTTCAAGGACCAAACTTGGCAGCGTTAAACTCACTCGCAGCCGAAGTGTCAATTCCGATAATTGCCTCTGGTGGTGTTAGTTCCATAACTGATCTTTTGAGTCTGCTAGCACTTGAACCAATAGGCGTTAGTAGTGTAATTGTTGGTCGCGCCTCTATACTGGCGACATTTCTCTTAAGCAAGCAGTGCAAGCGATCGGTCAAGGGCGGTTACAAGATGTTCCACCAGATTTCGGATTTTCTGCATTTGCTTAGGATGATTACAAGAAGTAATCTATTAAACATAAGGGTGATTACTTGCCTGCCCTAAGCAGCGTAAGCTTACATAGTACTTACGTTTCAGTAAATCAGTGTTTGCTGCTGTCTTTTACTGTAACTTGCTTGATAAATCCGGAAATATGCACTTACCTGTAGCAAACGCCTGAAGCTATTTTTAGTAACGTCTATATTGTTGGGAAAAGCCTTTTGGGGCAGTGATAACTAAAATGCTCGAATTTCCTTTGTAGAAGACAATTTTCTTTTTTAGCTCAATAGTACAAATTTACTATTGAATAAACTTACCTTAATGTGAGATTGTCAATGCAGAGAGGTATCTGTGTTTCGATGGCTGAAGCCAAAGAATTTCGGATGCCATCAGATTAGATAATGATGCAGCAACAGGCAAAAATTTTTTCATGCTTACTCTTGAATTAATAAAGCGTCCTCCCAGGGCAGAAATTGGGCAAATGAGCCGCATTCTGGTAGTAGAAGATGAAGAACTGATTCGAGATATGGTTGTTCTGGCATTAGAGGCTGAAGGTTATGCGATCGCAACTGCTGCTGAGGGGAGAACAGCTTTAGCGTTGCTCCAGGCTGAACCTATGTTGGGTGAGCTTCCTTTTGACTTGGTGATTCTAGATTTGATGCTGCCTCAAATTAATGGTTTAGATGTCTGCCGCTTACTCCGTCATCAAGGAAACCCAGTACCAATATTAATCCTTAGTGCTAAAGGAAGTGAAACCGACCGTGTTTTAGGGCTAGAAGTGGGAGCCGACGACTATCTCACCAAACCATTTAGTATTCGGGAATTGATTGCCCGTTGTCGTGCCTTATTGCGCCGCCAACGCTTCGTTGGTTTGCCCCAGCTACCAATGTTACAGTTTAAAGAGATCACCCTCTACCCCCAAGAGTGTCGTGTTCTTGTCCGAGGGCAGGAAGTCAACCTTTCTCCAAAGGAATTCCGCCTGCTAGACCTATTTATGAATCATCCCCGCCGAGTTTGGTCACGAGAACACTTGCTAGATCAAGTCTGGGGCGCAGATTTTGTTGGAGATAGCAAAACTGTAGACGTTCACATCCGCTGGTTACGAGAAAAATTAGAACTAGATCCCAGTCACCCAGAATACATTGTCACTGTGCGCGGTTTCGGTTATCGCTTTGGCTAAAGGTTAGAAGTCAGAAGCTAGAAGCTAAATGTAAGATTGTCAATTAAGATCAAATCTGAAATTGAGCTGATAGCTTTTAATGGCTGTGCTTGAATTTTTCCTCGGATTAACAATTGGAATTGGGTTGTGGCTTTGGCAATATACCCGATTCCAGCATAAACTATTGAATTTACTCCGGACATTTCAGACCGACTCCTCAGAAGTTTCCCTAGCTATTATTCCTCGCTTGCGACGAGAAGTTGCCCTGCAACAGCAGCAACAGCAACAACAGCAACTGGAACTGCAAACTTACAAAGAACTGCTTAATGTTGCACCGCTAGGGTATTTGCAGGTTGACGAAGAAAATCAGCTGCTATGGTGTAACGCGCAGGCACGGCAGTTGTTGGGTTTGCAGAAGTGGGAGCCGGGACAAGTGCGCTTGCTACTAGAGTTGGTACGCTCTTATGAACTTGACCAGTTAATTGAGCAAACTCGTGAGCGGCAGCAGCCAGTAGTGCGAGAGTGGATATTTCATCCACCTTATGCAGATGCAGCAGCGATGGTTGGTGTCCAAGCGCTAACTTTACAAGCTTCCGGCTGGCCTTTACCAGAGGCGCAAGTTGCTGTATTTATTGAAAATCGCCAACCTTTAGTTGAGCTTTCCCAAGTCCGCGATCGCTGGGTTTCCGATTTAGCGCATGAACTTAGAACCCCACTTACTTCGATTCGGTTAGTAGTAGAAACTTTGCAGGATCAGTTAGAGTCTCCAATGCGTCGTTGGGTTGACCGCCTTGTACCTGAAGTTGATCGGCTAATTAACTTAGTCCAAAACTGGCTAGAACTCAGCCAGATGGAAGCGTCCAGCAAACAATTGAATTGCCAACCTATCGAAGTGCGATTACTAATTCACTCAGTCTGGCAGACACTGGAGCCTTTGGCAGTGCAAAAGCACCTAAGTCTTGCTTATTTAGGTCCGGAAGCTGTTTGGCTTGAAGCAGATCTCCGCCTTTACCGAGTATTTTTCAACTTGCTGGACAACAGTATTAAATATAGCCCTCCAGAAGGAACTATCCGTGTCGTAGTCAATTTGCTTCCTTCTGATCAAGCTGCTAAGCAGGTTCAAATTAATATTATTGACTCTGGATCTGGTTTTTCTAATTCGGATTTGCCGCACGTTTTCGAGCGACTTTACCGTGGAGATCCAGCACGAGTACGGCAACCAAATGCCAGCAATTCCTCCTCATCGCCTGTAACTACTGGTAGTGGTTTGGGTTTAGCGATCGTCCGCCAAATTGTTCTTGCTCACGGTGGTTCAGTTAGAGCTATGAACCATCCCGACACTGGTGGCGCGTGGCTACAGGTTGAATTGCCTGTTACAATGGCAAATTTTAGTAACTAAGACTATAGTTAACACAGTAACTGAAAAGCTTTATTGCAATATTTTTTAGTAAATGAAAACTTTTACGCTTTTGAGACTGTTCCTGTGAAATGAGTGAGAAAATATCTAACTCCTATGGAATCATCTCATGAACTTCTGTATTCGTAAATACATATTGCCCTATCAATAAAATCATAAATATCAAATATTTAGTCTTGAACTCTATATGAAAGTTATTTTCGATTTATTTGAATTTATCCATTTAGAAGCAAAAGGTGAATCTAGCTGTTTCCAATTCAAATCCTGAACGTTCCCATTTTGAACGTCGCCTCAGACGTTTAGAACGCGATATTTTACATACGGGAGCTTTTGGTAGAACACTCGTTTCGTCAGAGCCATCAAGCGTTATTTGCTCGTAACTTAGTAGCAGCCAAAGAAATTCCCTTACTAGATAAACAAATTGATCATTTTTATCGGCAAATTGAGTTAGAGTGTGCCACTTTGATAACTTTAGAAGCACCGGTAGCTAAAGATTTACGCTTATTAAGTGCTTTTTAAAACGGTACGGGACTTTGAGCGCATTGGAGATTATGCCGAGGATTTAGCTGAGATTGCTATTAAACTTTTTCCTTATCCAGCTCATCCATGTGTACCTCAAATTGGTGATGTCTCATCATGCCCAGGCAATGTTGGCAGCAAGCCTAGTGGCATTAGCAGATTTAGATGCTGGAGCTGGATGAGCTATTGAAGCAACTGGATGATACTGTAGACACTGCTTATACAACTCTATACCACACCCTAGCTACAGAGCGCGATATTAAAGGGGTCGTTGAGCCAATTCTCTTGCTAGTATTAGTTATTCGTCACCTAGAGCGGATGGCTGACCATGCTACTAACATAGGTCAACGAGTATCTTACATTGTTACAGGTCAACGCTCTTAGCTTGACTGTATTGAAACTATTGATTGAGCAGCGAAATTAACTAATTGGGGAGCGATGTCCAACGACTGGCTTACACCTACGCCCTTACCAACAATAGCAATTGTAGATTCTTAAAAGTCTGCACTCAATGGTGTTCGCGGGAACGGAATCACATCTCTAATATTTCCCATACCTGTCATAAACTGTACCAATCTCTCAAATCCAAACCAAAGCCAGCGTGAGGAACAGTACCATAGCGACGTAAATCAAATACCACCATAAATCTGCTGGATTTAACCCTTGGCTTTGAATTCTTTGTTCTAGTACCTCTAAGCGTTCTTCTCGCTGAGAACCGCCAATAATTTCGCCAATTTTGGGAGCTAAGATATCCATAGCGCGAACGGTCTTTTCGTCGTTATTTAAGCGCATATAAAACGCTTTAATTTCAACTGGGTAATCAGTAACGATAACTGGCTTTTTAAATAGCTGTTCAGCTAGATAGCGTTCGTGTTCTGATTGTAAATCCAAGCCCCATTGAACTGGATACTCGAAGGTAGTATCAGCTTTTTCCAATAGAGCGATCGCATCCGTATATGTAATCCGTTCAAACTTATTATTGATGATATTATCAGCAGTTGCTAATACAGAATTATCAATCCGCTGGTTGAAAAACTCCATATCTTCTGGGCAAGTTGACAACACATATTTGAAGATGTGTTTTAAAAACGCCTCTGCTAAATCCATGTCCCCTTCAAGATCATGAAAGCAATTTCTGGTTCTACCATCAAAATTCTGCCAAGTGCCGCGAAGTGTTGGAATTTTCCGCGCGGAATGTCGGACCAAAAGTGTAAACATTACTGAAAGCCATTGCCATAATCTCGGCTTCCAAATTGACCGCTAACTGTTAAGTATACACTTCCCCCAAAAAAGTCTTTAGTGTAGTCTACATCTTGATTTTCCGTGCGCGGAACTTGCTTGAGATCCAAACTCGTAACAGTGAATAGTTCACCAGCACCTTCACAGTCGCTTCTAGTGATAATCGGCGTGTGAACCCAATAAAAGCCTCGTTCTTGGAAGAACTGATGGATAGCGTAAGCACAAGCATTTCGTACCCGAAAAACTGCACCAAAAGAATTGGTACGCGATCGCAAATGCCCAATTGTCCGCAAAAACTCAAATGAATGGCGTTTCTTTTGCAAGGGATATGTTTCGGGATCAGCCTCCCCGTGTACTTTCACCGTTTGCGCCTGCAACTCAATTCGCTGTCCTTTGCCCTGAGAAGGCACAACTACCCCAGTCACTTCTATGGAAGCCCCTGTATTTGACTGCTTCAGGACTAGTTCATACTCTGACAAATCTGATTCAGTACAACTTGCAAATTAGCCAAAGATGAGCCATCGTTGACCTCAATAAAGGCAAATCCCTTCAAGTCACGTTTTGTCCGTAGCCTTGAATCGTCAGCAACTCATCAGGCTGACCATTCCAAGAATATCTCTCTGCGTCGCGTCACCATATTATCCAACACAAGACTTTGGTCCAGCCTACAACAATGCCCAGCCCTCCAAAGCGGACTGCTTGCCAAAAAGGTTCTTTTAAGCTGCCCCAAGAAAACAGTTGGCTTTCTAAATTAAGTTCTATAGCTTCTAGCTGCTCTTTGATTTGTTGTAACTCTACCTTCATCTGAGGTAGCTTTTTGTTACGCACCTGCTTAACTTGGTTTAAATTTTTCTGGAGTTCTGCTTGACGCTTCTTGTCATGCTTTACTTGTGCATAACGCTGCTTAAGCTCAACCAGTGCTTGTTCTACATCTGCAAGTAATCTCTCAAATTCTGCTATATCTTCCCTGGGAATTGGTACGTCTCGGTTTGGAGGCGGCTGCATTTATGCTTGATGTATAGTGATACAAACTGACATTGCTTGACAGTATGCCTCAACCCAACCAGCTAGTACCAACCGCCATCAATGATTTTAGCACTCTAGAACTTGCTCAAGCCCTAATGGAACGCCTCACCATCTCACCTAACGACTGGCACAGGTTAAAGTCTAACCGTAAAGTTCGCGCTAGTGAGCAAACAGCAGCTGCGCTTGTATTTCTGCTCAAACACCAGCCAGAAGAAGCCTTACCAAGACTCCAACAAGCATCTGGCTGGTTAGATCACTCGATTTCGGCACCGCCTTGCCCTACTCACGGTCATCAATCAACAATCCAACCGCATTCTTAGCCGACTAGAGGCAGCCGGAAGCGATTATGTACTTGTTTGCCAAGTTTTAATTCTGTACCTTTTGAATTCCAGTGAACCCGATCAAAAATTTCATGGAGAATACCTAAGCCCCGACCACTTTCCGCTTCTTCAGCAGGCAGGTATTTGCTTTTATCAGCATGGCACTTACAAGGAGGAGTAAAGCCGCAACCTTGGTCTGAAATCGCCCACCAGTAATGGTCGCCTTCGATGGAAAAGCGGACTATAACAATTTTACTCGGATCAAGATTGTTACCATGTTTAGCAGCATTTACTAAAGCTTCTTGCAGCCCTAGTCGCAGTTCTGCCTGCCATTTACACGGCACTTCTGCCAGCAGTAGATCTAGGATTGGACAAAGGTAAAGAGTTGAGGCGAAGCTAATTGTACCCCAGTTACGCTTAACTGGACGCGGTGAGATGGTAATCACTATAAAACCCCGTAACTTTTAGCTATAGACACATCAGTTTGCTTATCGCTGACCTTTAAACATTACTTAACTGGTCTTGTCGTCAAACTTGCCTTTTATCAATCACTTAAGCGCAGCAGGGGTTCACTGCGATTCAATAAAATGTTTACATCTATTGCTGATGAGCGTAATTTTGATTGTGCAGTCAGCCAAGTGGATCAAGCTTTTAGTTTTCAAAAGCATAGCGCCTCAATATCTGCCAATGTCTAAAATAAACTCATCAAAATCATTTGATTTAACAAGTTATTTGGGTTAATTGGAGCTATCTAGTTAAAATTGCAGCCACATTTTCATTTTAGCATCTTCTTCAGCTTATATTTTATTCGCCCTTATAAGGGTCAGGACTTACGCAGTTGGACGCAGTAATGTCATTCTGAGCGGTAGCGAAGAATCTCTGGGATGCTTCACTGCGTTCAGCATGACATTCAACTGCGTAACTCCTAAGGGTTTCAGGCAAACACTTTTTATTGAGTCAGCTTAGACAACGAAGGGAAGCTAGTAGGCTTTCAGGCATTCCTATAGCAGATTCATCCTGCTCAGCAACGCCCGCTTTCAATCTGAATATAAGTAAGGGTACTTAGGGCGGAGAAGGATGCTTCATTGTCCCTTCCCCTCTATACTCCTAACTCCTTGAATCCCTTCTGGATCTCCAAGTCTTGCCTGTCCCCTGCTGTTTCTTTTCAGGCAATTTCATTAAGGTAGCCTTATCCGACAAATCTAAAAGGAATTTAACGCTACTTCTGCTTTGCATCCAAGCGAGATTTTACTGAGAACTTCGCCTGAGTTTAAGATATCTTTACAATTAGTTCAGTGAATATACGGTAGCAGAGTTTAGTTTTTTATAGATATGCAACTAATAGTTTTACACTGAGGTTTTTCTGCAAGGGGCAAGCCCCTTGCAGGTTGCTTATTCCCCAAACTACGTCAAAACTCAGACAGGTTTGCTCTATTTGAGCGTGTATTTGAAAGCAGTGACTAGAGAAACTTTATAGCGTTAGGAAAGCAGCACATTCCACATGAGCCGTTTGCGGAAAGAAATCTGCTGGTTGGACTCTATTTAAATGATATTTTCCTGTCTGACAAAGCAGTTTGAGGTCACGAGCGAGGGTAGCAGGTTTACAACTGACGTAGACGATGCGACGAGGTAAAGCTTGTAATAAACTTTTGATAACAGTGCGATCGCATCCCTTACGCGGCGGATCAAGTAGCACAACATCTGGCGTTATTCCCAGTTGCGGCAGTAATTTCTCCACTGCTCCGGCCTGAAACATGACATTAGTGATGCGATTAAGTTGAGCATTTAACTCGGCTTGCTCTACTGCTTGGGGTTGCACCTCTAACCCAATCGCTTGCCGCACTTGCGCTGCCAGTGGCAAGGTTAATGTGCCAATACCACAATAAGCATCAACTAGTAGTTCATCACCTTGTAAGTTCAGCTGCTGCATAATCATTTGTAACAATGCTTCAGCTGTTTCCGTATAAACTTGAAAAAATGTGTCAGGTCGCACCTGAAATTCAAGCCCAGCAAACTGCTCCACCAAGTAATCTTGCCCAGCAATACAACGAGTCTCGGTTCCAAATATGGCATTTGTGCGCTCGGAGTTACGATTTAGCAACACGCCCACTAACTGGGGATAGCGATTTAACCACTCTTGCGCTTGGTCGGCAATTCCTGGTAAATTCCAGTCCTTAACTACCAAAGTCAGCAGCATCTCTCCAGTACGACGACCAATCCGCAGCGCTAGGTGACGCACTTGCCCTTTGTGATGCCGTTCATCGTAAACTGTCCACCCCCGTTGCTGGATGTCCTGCTTCACTGCTAGAAGTGGATTTAAGCGCGAATCTTGTACAGGGCATTGATTTAAATTAATTAGTTGGTGGCTGCCTTTTTGGTAGTAACCAGCTTGCACTTGATTCGTAGCTGATCTGCCTAGAGGATACGTAGCTTTATTGCGATAGCTCAAAGCCGAGGGAGCTACTAGAACAGGATTAACTGGAGGGTTGTTGAATCCGCCAATGCGTTCGAGAACTTGGATTACTTGATTTCGTTTCGCTTCTAGCTGGTACTCGTAGGAAATATGTTGCCACTGGCAACCGCCACACTTATCTGCCACAATGCAGCTAGGTCGGGTACGATGAGTAGATGCTGCTAATAGCTGGTGTAGCTTGCCGTGAGCGTATTCGGGTTTGACGTACATCAGCCGCACCAAACCGCGATCGCCTGGAACCGTATCTGGGACAAACACTACGCGCTCATTCCAGCGTCCAACACCCTCACCAGTGTCACTTCAGGTCAGCGATCACCTTCAACTAACTGACCTTTGCCACTGCGTACTCATGATCCCAGTATTGAGTGATTCTTTAATTGACATTATTCCCTCTCTTTATTTGTGTGCGGGGACTAGTTAAACTACAAATAATATTCTGTGACATTCCATTAATTATGAGTGTAGTTAGCCAAGTTATTCTCAAAGCCGACGACGAACTTCGTTATCCTAGCAGCGGCGAACTTAAGAACATTAACGAGTATTTGCAAACCGGCGAACAGCGGATGCGAATTGCTACCACGCTAGCGGAAAATGAGAAGAAGATTATTCAACAAGCCAGTAAACAGCTTTGGCAGAAACGCCCGGACTTTATTGCGCCTGGTGGAAATGCCTATGGTGAGAAGCAACGAGCACTCTGTTTGCGTGATTATGGGTGGTACTTGCGCCTAATCACCTATGGGGTACTTGCGGGTGAAATAGGACCGATTGAAAAAATTGGTTTGATTGGGGTACGGGAAATGTACAATTCCCTGGGTGTTCCTGTGCCAGGGATGGTGGAATCGATCCGTTGTTTGAAACAAGCCTCCCTCGACTTATTAAGCGCAGAAGACGCAGCCGAAGCAGCACCTTACTTTGATTATCTCTTGCAGGGGATGTCTTAATACATCAGCTTTTAGCTTCAATTCCCCACGAATAGTAACTTTGGCTAGTTATCTGTCAGGTTTCTCAGAAAACGTGGGGAAATTTTATTGCTGTACAGATTTATCAAAATAGTTAAATTAAAATAATTAGGTGAGATGGAAATCAAAATGCTAATTTCTCAAATCAATCGATATATCAGGTCTGTTGTAGTCTTGTTTGTAGCGATCGCAGTTATTTTGCTAACCACTTCGACCGCAGCAGCTGAAAACGCTTTAGCAATTACGGTGTACCGTGATCCATCCTGTAGCTGTTGCGGTGGTTGGATAAATTATTTGACTATCCAAGGATTTCAACCAAAGAATGTGTTGACATCGGATATGAATGCCCTTAAACGGCAATACGGTGTACCGAATGATTTAGTATCCTGCCACACAGCAGTGATTGACGGGTATGTCATTGAAGGACACGTTCCTGCGGATAACATCAAACGTCTGTTAGCAGAGCAGCCTAATGTAACAGGTATTGCTGTTCCGGGAATGCCAATTGGTACACCTGGTATGGAATCTGGAGATATTCGAGAACCCTTCACTGTATTATCGTTTGATCAACAGGGAAACACAGAAGCCTTCAATTAGTAATCGTTTTAGGCATAGAGGTAAGTTTAAACACGATTACGGTATGCAACTTAGGAAATATCCTTTTAAAAAGATGTCCACATAAATCAAGGCTTTAAGGATCGTCTGCCAGAAACTATTTACCTAGATCTGCTAGATATTTGAATTTAGTGTTTGAGTTCTAGAAATGAAAGAGGGGGTCGTAGAGTGAATAGAACTACGATGGACAGGGAACAATTGGTTGATTCAAACATCCGTCCTGGGGACTGGTCATGGTCTTTCTGGCCTCTTGTACCCCTGTATCCTTATGGGAGGCGGCGGACACTCCGGCAAGAAGTAGTAAAAGACACAATTTGGACTTTCGACCAGATCCAGGGCATTATTTACACTGTTGTACCGATCCGAATGACTGTGGTGAAGCTCGAAGCAGGTGGTCTGCTTGTCTATGCACCGATCGCTCCGACAAGAGAATGTATCCGTCTTGTTAAAGAGTTAGTGGCTAAACATGGCGATGTTAAATACATTATTCTGCCAACTAGTTCCGGCTTAGAGCACAAAGTCTGCGTCGGACCGTTTGCTAGATGCTTTCCTTTAGCCCAGGTTTTTGTTGCTCCTAACCAGTGGAGTTTTCCACTGAACCTGCCACTTAGTTGGCTTGGCTTCCCCCACAAGAGGACTTACATACTTCCAGAAGATAGTAGCCAGGCTCCTTTTGCTTCAGAGTTTAGATACGCTGTACTGGACATCAATCTGGGACGGGGTTCGTTTGGGGAAGTTGCCTTGTTTCACAAGCGATCACGCACTCTACTCGTAACCGACGCAGTGCTTTCAGTGCCAGAGGAGCCACCAGCAATTGTCCAAATTGACCCGTATCCCTTACTATTTCACGCCAGGGACAGTGCATTGGATGTCATTGAGAACAATGAGGCAAACCGCCGCAAGGGATGGCAGCGCATCTCACTGTTTTCCATTTACTTCCGACCAAGCGTGTTGGAGATGGTCGGACTATGGCAAGCAATTCGTGATGCCTTCAAAGCACCAAACCACTCACGGAAGGCGTATTTCGGTTTATTCCCCTTTAAATGGCATGAGAATTGGCAGCAGTCATTTGCTGCCCTACGTGGGGATGGGCGTTTATTTGTAGCACCAATTCTGCAAACCCTTATTTTTAACCAAGCACCAAGGCAAGTGCTCGACTGGGCAGACAAGGTGGCAAACTGGGATTTCCAGCGAATTATCCCCTGTCACTTTGATTCGCCTGTTGAGGCAGGTTCGTATCAGTTCCGGCAAGCGTTCTCCTTTCTTGAGAAGAAACCTGCTATGAGTGAGTATTTATTCGGAACTAAAAACCAGCCACTACCTAAAGAAGACTTTGAATTTATCAGGCAACTTGAAGGAGATTTGCTCAAGCGCGGCATCGCAACTCCACCGAGAGAAAAAGTAGACTAATAGTGTATTGGACTAGAAAGTGCGATTACTTATAGAATCAGATCCTTAGTAATAGTTTATCAAACGGTGTTTTCACTACAAGCAAGGATGAAATTTATACAATAATGGGGATGTTACAGGTAACATCCCCAACACACTTCATCTACTTCAAGTTCATTTGTAGCAATTGTGTGCTTCCAACTGACGTAGGCTAACCTTTAGTTCTAGCAACTTGCAAATGCTGTTCTAAGTTCTCTTGGATGTTAATCCAATGACTTATACCTGCTTGCTGAAAGCGTTGATTGCCCTACTACTGTCTACAGATTAATTCCTACTTCCGATGCTGCTCGCTGTAACATCGATTGAGAACGATTTTGCAGTTTTTGGCTGCGCTCTTTCATCAATAAACGAGCTTGAGCAGACACAGAACGATTGTCACTGGATTGAATACCGAGATAGTTAAAATTCATTTTCGCCTCTTTCTGGTTCGTATGGTATTGAATGAGGCGCGTTCCTTCGGGTAATGTATCCCTACTTCCGTCTCTTAACAGAAGAGATGAACGATTTATCCTATATTAAGGATATCAATCCTGTTTTCAATCTGACTTCTACCACTGGGTGGAGCTTTGATATCTACCTATAGTGTAGAGGCGAAGTTAGCTCAATTGTCTACATCCGCAGGCAACTAAAAAGGTACTCAAATTTTCTCCTACGATTTAGTTGCATTAGCGACTCCTGTAGGAAACTTGGCTAACGCACCTAACTCCAAACCTGGTGGATAGCTGCCTTCTTCTTTAACTCGCTTAATTTCTGCATCGGTTATCCGTAATTTTAACTTCTGTGCTATTACCCGCACAATATCACCGATCAATCAATCAGCCACAGCCCCAGCTGGGGAAAGAACTGTAATTCGAGGTAATTGTTCTAGTTGATTAATTACTTCAACTAGAGAGGTTGATTCAGTAACACTGGGAATTTCTGTCAATGGGTGGACGATACTTTGCAAAGTGTGGGTCTCCCACTGACTGCGTTCGCAAGAGCGCAAATCGTCAACTGAAACCATACCTCGGTAACGCCCATCGGAAGCCGCAAAATAAACTGGTTGTGGGTTGTTTTCTAGCAGGTACAAGTCTGCAAACGATCGCAGTGTCTGCTCTGCATCTACGACTCGAAAATCACTGTTCATAGCATCAGCGGCGGTAAGCTGAAGCAAGGTTTCTTGCACAGTAGTTACACGGTCATAGGTACTAGCATTGCGGATGCCAAACCATCCGAGTAGCACAATCCATAAGCCAGTCACTAACTGACCTGTAAACCAATCTACTGCCATGCCAGTAGCGATCGCTAACCACCCTAGAATTTGCCCCGCACGAGCCGCCCAATGTACTGCTTGAAAGCGATTTCCTGTAGCTTTCCACAGCGCTGCTTTTAAGATCTGTCCACCATCTAAAGGCAAGCCAGGAATTAAGTTAAACAGTGCCAGCACCAAGTTAATTTTCCCCAACTCACCTACCAATACACTAGCTAGGCTAGACGCGGGCAAGATATAAGCTAGTCCAGTGAGTAGCACAGACAGGACAATACTTACGGCGGGACCTGTGATCGCTACTTGAAAAGCTTGTCCTGGGCTTTTAGATTCTTCTTCAATCGCAGCGATACCGCCAAAGAAAAATAAGGTAATTGACTTAACGTTAATACCTTGCGATCGCGCTACTAAACTATGACCAAGTTCATGCAATAATACTGAGCCAAACAGTAGCAGTGCCATGACTATCCCAGCACTCCAACCTAGAACAGTCCCCCATTGCAAGTAAGCTAACCCAAAGTTAATGGTTGCAAATGCTAGAATCACAAACCACAAGGGGTCTAAAAACAGCGGAATTCCAAATAAAGACCCAATTCGTACTGTCTGCATGGAATTTTCCTAACAAAGATTTTTAATGGAAAGACTAGATATTACTTGCGTTTTATCCAAAAATGATCTGAGTCACTCTAATTTCTAGAATAAATAACAGTGCAAATAATTAAGATTGGCACTCTTTCGCGCTAACCGTACTTTGCTTTAAGGCAAATGCTACTGTACCTGATGCCAAAAGATTGCTGCTACCTAAGCAAATACCCTAAATTTAAGGAGCAAGCCACATAGCCGCTATCACCAGCTAAGCGGATTGCTCCTTTATACGGATAACCGCATCAAAACACGATTGCTGCCAGTAGGCTACTTCAGAATACCGAGGATATTCAGGCTCAAAACCGCGCCAATGCCGAATATATGACCAGCACTCATTGACGCGAGGAATGCACCAACGCTGGGATTATTGAACACCTCCGGAAAAGGTAGGGGCATCTTAGGTCCAGTATGAGGAAAGCGAATCGTCCGGGGAATAATCAAAAGAAAAAGTAAAGAAAGACCCACGATAACTGCTGTCCCTGTGAAACTCCACGTAAAAGTATCAGGTGCAGTTGGTTGGACTTCTGCTTGTGCTAGTAACATTAATTTAATCAAGGTTCTTACTCCAAAAAAACGGATATCAACAATAAGGATTATCAAAATTGCTGACCACAGGACTAGTATCTGTTTTAAGAGTTAACACTTACTTTACTTTTTGATACAAATTTAAATGCGAATTAAGATTTGCGGCATTACTCAACCAGAGCAGGGGTGGGCGATCGCCACTTTAGGAGCTACTGCTCTTGGCTTCATCTGTGTCCCAACCTCCCCTCGCTACGTGAGTCCCAAACAAATCCAGGTAGTGGTGGAACAATTACCAGAAGATATTGATCGAATCGGTGTTTTTGTCAACGTTACTTTGAAAGAAATTTGGCAAACGGTTACTACTTGTGGTTTGACAGGTGTGCAGTTGCACGGAGACGAATCGCCGGAATTTTGCCATCAGCTACGCTCTTTTCTACCCAATATAGAAATAATTAAAGCTCTAAGAGTGCAGAGTTTACAAGCGCTACTTCAAGCAGATGTTTACACAAGCTGGGTAGATACGCTGCTACTGGATGCCTACCATCCACAGCAATTAGGTGGCACTGGTAAGACTTTAGATTGGGCTAGTCTAAAGCAGTTTCAACCTGATTGTCCTTGGTTACTAGCTGGGGGACTGACACCAAACAATGTTTTAGATGCGCTAAATCAG
>JAUJND010000054.1 GCA_030446505.1 Chroococcidiopsidaceae cyanobacterium YX2bin18
CACGAACTCACTAACGTCGACTCTGGGGGCGCGACCGACAATGTTGATGCGATGAACTCAGGGAATAAAATTAACAACAACAGTGACCAGAGCGCAACTTTTTTGTCTGGGTAAACAGAGGATTTTGCTGTACCAGTGTGACTAACCTTGAAGATGGAAGTGAATATCCAGCCACAGAGTAACACAGCAGCGATCGCTAATAAAGTTAAAAACATAGAATTCCCTTTGAGTAACAATACTTAACAACTTTCTGATACTCACAAGCTAACAATAAATGCAAATATCTGCAACATTTCTTAACGATAAACTTGGACTGTAACGAATCTACACAAGCTTCTAATCCAATGTCACTTTTTGGTTGCCACTGATTCCCCATCTCCAGAAGCGAGCCTAAGCCCGCCAGAATCTGGGGGCTGCCAATTACCTCAATCTGTGGGAGCCACAAGCGCGGTTCAAAGGTAAATTAGAATATTTTTGGTAGAAACTACGTTGACTTAAAAATTGTCAGCCTATTATCCTCAATTACATTGCAGGAATTAGCAATTCAACTTTTTGTGACTAATAAAGAAGAATTAACACCAGAAATAACTTTGCCCCTGGCTCAGACACCTCTGTTTCAGCTAGCTGTAGAACTAAAAGCACGGCTGACTAGCTTTGGCGGCTGGGAGATGCCAGTACAATTCATTGGCATTGGGCGTGAACACGAAGCTGTCAGAACTTCAGCTGGAATGTTTGATATATCCCACATGGGCAAGTTTGCTATGCAGGGGAACCAATTGATTTCACAACTCCAGCATTTAGTACCCTCAGATTTAAGTCGGTTGCAACCCTGTCAAGCGCAATACACCGTTTTGTTAAACCCTGAAGCTGGGATTATCGACGACATAATTTTCTATTACCAAGGGAAGGACGAGACTGGCGAGCAACGCGGAATAATTATTGTTAATGCTGCTACCACTGGTAAAGACAAAGCATGGTTGAATTCGCATCTCGACCTTAATCAGGTGAACTTGCAAGATCTCTCCTCAGAAAAAGTTTTAATTGCGATTCAAGGACCACAAGCAGCTGCCGCCCTACAGCCCTTTGTGCAGGAAGACTTGGCACAGATTAAGTCATTTGGTCATTTAGAGGCAACCGTACTCGGTCAAAAAAGTTTTATTGCCCGGACGGGTTACACGGGTGAAGATGGATTTGAGGTGATGGTACAGCCGTCTGTAGGGGTAGAACTATGGCGATCGCTCTATGAAGTTGGTGTCATTCCCTGTGGATTGGGCGCGAGAGACACTCTGCGACTAGAAGCAGCAATGGCACTCTACGGGCAAGATATTGATGAAACCACCACCCCCCTAGAAGCAAGCTTAAGTTGGCTAGTCCATTTAGACACCAAGGGCGATTTTATTGGTCGTTCCGTTCTAGAACAGCAAAAGTCTATTGGTGTGAAGCGACGACTTGTCGGGCTGCAAATGCAGGGTCGTAACATTGCTCGTCATGGTTACCAAGTGCTGTCTCAAAAAAAAATAATTGGAGAAATTACTAGTGGTACGCTATCGCTTACACTTGGTTATCCAGTCGCCCTTGCTTACGTTCCTACTCAGCTAAGTCAGGTGGGTCAACAGCTAGAGGTAGAAATTAGAGGCAAGGCTTACCCAGCTGTTGTAGTCAAACGTCCGTTTTATCGCTCACTAAATCGTTTGGCAAGTTAATAAGTGCTCTGGTTTTAAGGAATAATTTGTTTTGAGCTAGTAACTCCACCGTTGGCTTGATTCAGGTAATTTGTAGTGGAGCGCATAGTAAGTAGGATGAATACTTTCAGGATGGCATCGTCGAGGAATTAATATGCTTCTAGAATATCCAAGTGATTTAAAATATTTGGACTCTCATGAGTATGCGCGGCTAGATGGCGAAATAGCCACGATTGGGATCAGTGCTTTTGCGGTAGATCAGCTAGGTGACATTGTATTTCTGGAACTGCCAGAAGTGGGCGACGCAGTAACAAAGGGAGAAAGCTTTGGGTCGGTTGAATCGGTTAAAGCCGTTGAAGACCTTTACTCACCGATTAGCGGTACGGTGATAGAACGCAATGAAGCGATGTTGGAATCACCGGAGCAGGTGGCAGAAGATCCTTACGGCGAGGGCTGGTTGTTGAAATTGCGCGTTAATGACCCTGGTGAAGTAGATGATGCTTTGTCTGCGGATGAATATCGAGCGCAGGTAGAAGGAGAATAACTAATGGTTAAGAAAATTCCAGTCTAATTTTAGACCAGTTATTTACTTGATCTGTTTTCTTTGCTAGTCCACACTTAGTCAAAAAGTATTGCAAAATATGAAGTAGTTACGTTAAGAGAGCAGCCTGTGGTACTTCATAGCCCTGATATACAGTTTGACCAGCAGTTAGGAACGGGAGTAACTTTTGCCCAACGCCACATTGGTTCTAGCGCGGATCAAATCAAGCAAATGCTTGAGGTATTAAAATTCCCGACGCTTGATTCCCTGATCGACAAAACAATACCACAGGCAATTCGGCTTACCCAACCGCTACACCTTGCCTCACGCAGTGAATACGCAGCATTGCGAGAGTTGAAAGAAATTGCCTCTAAAAATCAGGTATTCCGCTCGTTCATTGGTATGGGCTATCACGACTGCATTACGCCACCTGTAATCCAGCGTAATATTCTGGAAAACCCTGGCTGGTACACTGCCTACACTCCTTATCAACCAGAAATTGCCCAAGGACGACTTGAGGCGCTGCTGAATTTCCAGACGATGATTATTGATTTGACTGGTTTGGAAATTGCCAATGCTTCTTTACTAGATGAAGCAACAGCAGCAGCAGAAGCGATGGCAATGAGTTATGGTCTGGCTAAAAATAAGAAAGCTAAAGCTTTTTTTGTTAGTAGTGCTTGTCATCCCCAAACCATCCAAGTAGTACAAACCCGTGCTAGACCTCTGGGCATTGATGTGATTGTGGGCGATCATCGGATGGCGTTTGAAGTACCAGTTTTTGGCGTACTTCTGCAATATCCTGCCACTGATGGCACGATTTATGACTACCGAGATTTTGTCAAACAAGCCCATGAAATAGGGGCTTTAGTCACAGTAGCGGCAGATCCCTTAAGCTTAACTCTACTCACACCACCAGGAGAATTTGGGGCTGACATTGCTGTAGGTAGCACTCAGCGCTTTGGTATTCCTTTGGGCTACGGGGGTCCTCATGCGGCTTACTTTGCCACAAAAGAAGAATACAAGCGGCAGGTTCCGGGGCGAATTGTTGGTGTATCGAAGGATGTTCACGGTAAATTGGCGCTGCGTCTAGCCTTGCAGACTCGCGAGCAGCATATCCGCCGCGATAAAGCTACCAGTAATATCTGTACAGCCCAAGTGCTACTAGCTGTGATGGCTAGTATGTATGCTGTATATCATGGAGCAGCAGGGCTAAAAAGAATTGCCCAGAATGTGCATCTATTGACTGTGATCCTGGTAGAAGGATTAAAGCGTCTTGGATACAGCATTGGTTCAGAATATTTCTTTGATACTGTGCGGGTGGAACTCGGAAATCGCCGCCTAGAAGACATTGTAGAAGCCGCTCTTGCGCGTCGAATCAACCTGCGTACTTTAAATGCAAGTGCTATAGGGATTAGTTTGGACGAAACTACAACTATTAAGGACTTGCAAGATCTATTTGAGATTTTTGCAGGTTCAGACGAGATTCCATTTACTGTTGAACAATTAGCTTCTCCCCTGCGCCCCTGCGCCCCTGCGCCCCTGCGCCCCTGCGCCCGTACCAGCAGTTATTTAACCCATCCAGTATTTAACTCTTATCACTCGGAAACTGAGCTTTTGCGATATCTGCACCGTTTGCAAGCAAAAGATCTATCGCTAACTACATCCATGATTCCTTTGGGATCATGCACGATGAAGCTGAACGCGACTGCGGAGATGATGCCAGTAACTTGGCCAGAATTTAGCAAAATTCATCCCTTTGTACCTCAATCGCAAACACGGGGTTATCAAGTTTTGTTCCAGCAGCTTGAGGAATGGTTGGCTGAGATTACAGGCTTTGCTGGAATTTCTTTGCAGCCGAATGCAGGTTCCCAGGGCGAATACACCGGATTGCTCGTTATTCGTAAGTATCACGAAAATCAGGGTGATCGCCACCGAAACATTTGTCTAATTCCCCAATCTGCCCACGGCACAAATCCGGCAAGTGCAGTTATGGCTGGGATGAAGGTGGTAGCGATCGCCTGCGATTCAATGGGCAATGTTGACTTAGACGATCTCAAAGCAAAGGCAGAAAAGTATAGCAAGGAACTTGCTGCTTTAATGGTTACCTATCCTTCTACTCACGGTGTATTTGAGGAGCAAATCAAGGATATCTGCGCTGTTGTCCATACTCACGGCGGGCAAGTTTACATGGATGGGGCAAATATGAATGCCCAAGTTGGGCTATGCCGTCCAGGAGATTTTGGAGCGGATGTGTGTCACTTGAATTTGCACAAAACCTTCTGTATCCCTCACGGCGGCGGCGGACCTGGGATGGGACCGATTGGGGTTATGGCTCATCTAGTGCCGTTCTTACCTGGGCATTCTGTAATTGGGCTAGGCAATGAGCAAAGCATTGGTGCTGTGTCCGCAGCGCCTTGGGGTAGCGCTAGTATCCTGACGATTTCTTGGATGTATATTGCAATGATGGGTGCAGCGGGTTTAACGCAAGCAACCAAAGTTGCGATTCTGAATGCTAACTACATTGCCCACAGGTTAGAACCTTACTATCCGGTTTTGTATAAGGGGAAGGCAGATTTAGTGGCACATGAGTGCATTTTGGATCTGCGATCGCTCAAAAAAACTGCTGGAATTGATGTAGATGATATTGCCAAGCGTTTGATGGATTATGGCTTCCATGCCCCGACAGTTTCCTGGCCTGTGGCAGGTACGATGATGGTGGAACCAACGGAAAGTGAATCAACTGCGGAAATAGACCGTTTTTGTGAGGCAATGATCGCTATTCGCAAAGAAGTAGCGGAAATTGAATCGGGTAAGGTAGATTCTCAAGATAATGTTTTGAAAAATGCACCCCACACGGCAGAAGCACTAATTGCTACGGAATGGAATCATCCCTATTCTCGTGAACAGGCTGCTTACCCCGCACCTTGACTCGTGAACATAAATTTTGACTACTGTTGGGCGAGTTGATAATGCATTTGGCGATCGCAATTTTATCTGTTCTTGCAATTAACAGAGGCGTATGCAGTGACTTTAACTATCTTTTGGAGCGCCAATTTTAACTTGGTTTACTCAGAAAATTTATCATATTGATCCGATTAACTGCCATAGCATCCGTCTCAGATTTTGGTGACTGGTCTAAATTTAAGCCGGATTTAGCTTGTGGATGCATAGCTTTTCCCACAGTGACATTCAACTGGTCTCCTACTAAGAGAACTACAGCACTCATATAAAGCCATAGCATCAACACAATCACAGCCCCAACAGCGCCATAAGCTTGATTATAATTACCGAAGTCTGATACATAGAGCCGAAATAAAGCAGATAAAATCGCCCAGAAAAACAGTTGCCAACACTGCTCCTGGCATCATTGGCGTACCAGAGTCCCAACGGCTCGGTCCATAGCGATAGACAAAGGCAAAGGCGGCGGAAACAATACCTAAAGCTAAAGGCCAGCTTAACAGTCGCCAAACAGTTAATAAGAAAGACAACCCACTTTCGCTGACAAAGAATTTTAATATCAAGTCGCTGATAAATACCAGGAAAGAAGCCAGTAGTAACAACAATACAATTGTGCTGATAGTCAGCCCCAGCGAAATAAGCTTAGCTTTCCAAAACGGGCGGGTCTGTTCTGGTGAAATTTGATGAATTTGATCCAAGGCAGTCATTGCCGCACTGAGCGCGCCAGAAGCAGCCCAAATCGACCACAAAACTGATAGAAAATAAACCCGTGTTTTTTGTCTGAGTAATTTCTCTAGCGAAATCACGAATTAATACCAGCGCTTCATCTGGTGCAACCTTACTAAGTTGAACCGCTAGCTGTTTGAAGGTAGATTGAGAGATTCTTCAAATAAACCAATGGCAGTAAGGACGGCGAGAATGGCTGGGAATAGCGATAACATTGCGTTATAGGCAAGCGAATCCCATAAGTCGTCCTTCGCCGACGCGAGCAAAGGTCTTTTAGCGTGTCCCAACTTTCGGAAGCCGACAAAGCGAATTTTTAATCAAGGTCCTCTGCTAAATCTAATCACAAAAATTAGATAGATTAACCCATTAATAGACTTCTTGCAAAAGTCAAAAAATCATGAATGTCATTCTGAGCGGAACGCAGTGAAGCGTAGAATTCGTGATGTTTCGCTACGCTCAACATGACATATAAAGCACTTATGCAAGAGGTCTAATTAAAAGTTGAATTAACCACTAAATGAAAGGTACAGTTTAGCCCACAGTTAAAAGACAGAATAATTAACTAATTCTGCCCTTCACATCAAATAATTTTATTCAAAGCCCATTACTTTAGCTACTGCGGCTAGGCTCGGTGCTATCCCTTGGCTGAACGAATTTTGATTGTGTTCAATTGCTGTAGCTGGATCTTTAAGCCCATTGCCTGTGAGTACACAAACTACAGTTGCTCCTGTAGGGATTTGATCTTTCACTTTCAACATTCCAGCGACAGAAGCAGCACTAGCAGGCTCACAGAAAATACCTTCTTCTGAAGCCAAAAGTTTGTAAGCTTCGAGAATTTCTGCATCTGTGACAGCGTTGAACTGTCCCCTACTTGCTGATTGCACGGCGATCGCCTTTTCCCAATTAGCAGGATTACCAATTCTAATTGCCGTTGCTACTGTATCTGGATGCGCCACTACTTGACCTGTAATTAATGGAGCCGCGCCTGCTGCTTGAAACCCCATCATCCGGGGCAGGCGCAAGCACTTGCCCAGTTGGTGGTACTCACAAAATCCCATCCAGTAAGCCGTAATATTTCCCGCATTGCCCACCGGAATACACAGCCAGTCTGGGGCATCGCCTAGTGCCTCAACAACTTCAAATGCAGCGGTCTTTTGACCTTCTAAGCGATAAGGATTAACTGAATTTACCAGAGTAACCGGATAGCTCATTGCCATCTCTTGCACAATTTTCAGAGCTTGGTCAAAATTACCTTTAATTGAGAATACCTCTGCGCCATATACTAAGGCTTGTGCCAATTTACCCAAGGCAACATAACCCTCAGGAATCAACACAAACGCCCGCATTCCTCCGCGTTTGGCATAAGCCGCCGCCGCTGCTGAGGTATTGCCCGTACTGGCACAAATTACTGCCTGAACCCCAGCTTCCTTTGCTTTGGAAATCGCCATCGTCATTCCCCGATCTTTGAAACTGCCAGTGGGGTTGAGACCATCGTATTTTACCAAGACGCGCACTTGTCTCCCGACCAACTGGGCAATGGTGGGAACGGGAATTAGGGGAGTGTTACCCTCTTGTAACGTCACAATTGGTGTTGCTTCTGTCACTGGCAGGTATTGGCGGTACGCTTCTATCAGTCCAGGCCAGACTCGGTTAGATTTAGCTGTAGACAGGCTCAAAGTCACGGTATTAAAAAGCACTTAATAGCTAATTTGTCAAGGTAAGCGAGCAACCTAATACTTTCAGGCACAGCCAGAAGCGGGAGTATGGCAACCATTGTATTGGGCATTTTGCTTTTACCTTTTTAGTCTACCCCGATAGCCTAACTATCTTATATCAGGACAAACAACCACTTTCACAATCGACACACTGGTTTCAAGTAAGGTGAAAATTCAGGATACAATACGGATTGGTGTGAGTAGGCAAAAATAACTATTTAGTTGACAATGTTAAGTTTTTCATGTACCGTATCCCCATCCCAGACCAATGTTTCACCAACGACCGAATACCCACGCTTGAATGAGTCAAAGAAGTTTTCCTATCAAGCTGCTCAGCAGGTAAAATTTCTGCACTTGGAAGCAGAAGTAGAATCACTATTGCAGCAGTTACAAACCCTAAAACAGCAGCGAGTAGATTCTAAGGAGTAGAGAAGGAAAACTTTTGCGCTGGGATCTGAAAGTGCTACTCGAAGCGATCGCGTTTAGCTAACCAGCGCTGGAGGATATAAGTTTTAGTACCCTCAACTAATAAAGCTGGAGGTTCACCGTCTTTTAAATCAGCGATCGCCGTAACAGTCTGTTGGGATGCTGTGCTGAATTCACTGTAAAGTAACTTCCCCGTGTTAGAGAAGATGATTGTCCGAGTTCTGGAGTTAGCTTTATTCAGCTTAGATACACCTACTGGTTTATTTAAGGTGATTATCGTCTCTGGCGAAATAGTAAGTATTATTTCAGGTAAGGAATCCCCAGTTAACTCAATTAATTGAACTGGCAATTGCCCTAACTTTTCATGCAGCTGTTCAAAACTAGGAATAGGGCTGTTAGGACTTGGACTTAACTGCAACTCTTGTGCTAGTGCTGGTAAGATGCCTGTTAATTCTACAGGCTGCTGTTGTTGAGTCAGATCTGCTAAAGTTAGGGGTTCTGATTGTACCCATTCTAGTGCTGCTTGTGTCAGCGCTAAAAGTCGGTGTTGTAAACCAAGGTTAGCATCAATCGGTTCAGCTGTTTTTTCGGACAGAGATGCCCCCAAACAGCATGAAGAAGCTAACAACTGCAAGACACCGCCGCGCAGCTGCACTGCTTTAACAGTAGCTAGCTTTATTTCTTGTTGTCCGTTTGGTAGCCAAACAATAATCTGAATTTGGGAGTCTGTATTTAATCCCAGCTGCTGCCATAACGATGCTTGTGCTGTTGGCATCAAGTTTGAAAAAGGTGCTTGCCACCAGCGTTTACCGTCATGATATGCAGCTATTTGGATTTGATACCATTGTTGATCTGCGAGTTTAAGCGTTGTCTTTGGTTCGGGTTGCAGCCACTCGGTTAAATTAACCTTAGTGATTGGTTGGACTGAGCCAATAATGCGGCTGGGATGAGCTGATGCAACTTTAGCTGAAAAGTCACCCTCTAGGCGTTTGAGCAGGTTTTGGATATAGGTAATGTTTGCTGAGGTTGTTTTAGGTTGCTGCTTAAGCCAGGCGATCGCACTGCGTCTTCCTTCTTTAGCACCGACAATCAGCGCTCCCCAAGCTTTCACTTCTGGGCGATTTGGGTTCATCCGCAACGCTACTTCGACTCGATTCCACAGCCGACCTGCATCTGCTTTAAGCAACGTCGCGATTTCTTCAGTGTTTTCTGGCGACGATTGAAATACTTGCAAGCCTTCTTCCCAGCGCCCATCAATTAAATCTGCTAGCACTTCTTGGCTAGGACTTGCCCAAGTTTTCTCAGCTTGACTTTTGGTAAGTTGTGCGTGCAAACGAATTAGATCTAGTTGAGCTTGAGCAGCCATTGACCAAGGCTGGTGATTTCTTTGCCGCTGTTGTTTGATAAATTGCAACCACTTCCAGGCTGGCGACCATAGACCAGTCCGAGCAATTAAGATTGCCTGTTGATAAGCGGGATTATTTAAAGCTGGTTCCGCCAAAGAAATAAGCTCTAGCTGGATTGGATCGAGGAAAAACTGTGCAGGTTTGACTTGGTAAACGCGCAACTGTGGTTCCAGGTCAATTGTTTGATTTATAACTAACTCTGGGGAACCGCCATTAGTTACCTGCTGCCATTGGAGTTGTCCTGTGGGACTCGTCCAGGGCAACATCAAGCTTAGGTGAGAACGGCTGGGATTGTAGTGAACTACTTGACCGTAAGTAATCGTGCTTGACCTTTGTACACTCTGACCCCAGAGATAGAACCAACCACCTGGTGTATTACCTTCAAAGCGGCGCAGTTGGGTTAGTGGGAGTGGACGGTTTGAGCCAGAATCTGAGATTTCGCCATTGAGCAAAGGCGCGATCGCAAACCATTCTTCTGGACCTTCTACTGGCACTTGGCTGACTAACTGATAATAAATTTCTCCATGCGGCTTCTGACCATTGCCACTTGAGGTAAGCTCATACACTCGCAATTCCACAATCTGTTGTGAGGATAGTACCGGAAGCAATACAGAAGTTGGCTGCAACGTCTCAGTGTTATCTAAGGTCAAAAGTTCCCCTGGTATCTGTCCCAATTTGCTTAAATCTGCGCGAATTTGGGCGAGAGTTTGAGGTTGATTTGAGTTAACTAGAGGTATTTTTGCCCAGTTCGGTAATAAATAATTCACCGAACTAAGCGCATCAGGGTTGGCAAATAATTGCAGGCTCAGCCAAACTCCACCTGTAACTAAACCAGCACTGCTCAAAATCATCAGCCATAGCAACGATGCTGCCCAATGCCGAACAGCCTTGGCTGATGGTTTAGACTTGGAAACTGAGACGCGCGATTTTGAAGAAAAAGTCCTCTTGGGGAATCGTCTCCTGATTTTTTGGTTTGCTTGGATACGTTCTGGTGCTGAGTCTTGCTTGCGTACCATCTAGAATGGTCTATTTATAAAGACCTTAAGCTACAGGGGCTTTAATTATAACTGTAGCAAAGAATACTTTTAGCTTTAAATGTATGATGAGTTAAAATTTATGGGGCGATCGCGCTTTATTAAAAGCTATCTGTTATTTAAGACTACGGTTATTTGAAAAGTATGAAAAATAAAAGTAACTAGTCTAAGCAGAATTTTTTTCTGATTAATGTAAGAATTAGGTTTTGGTTGTTAGCACTATTAATGGAATTGCGTTTTAAGGTGTTTGATAAATTGCGGCGAGTGTGAGCGTAAACTTACCAAGCTTGAATTAAATTTTAGTTGGTTGCTTCAGGCTTCTAGCTTACTTTAAATTGCGTTGATTTCTTTAAGAGCTACAATAAGCTCATTTTTATTCATTTTTGAATATCCCTTTATCTTCCTTTCCTTCGCCTTAGCTTTAAGCTGGGAAACTGTCATTTTATCCTCTTCTGAAGACTTAGAAGGGGGACTAATCTGTTCAAACCCAGTTTTTAATAGCTTGTTGAGGATATCTTCAATTCTTCTAACAGCCTGGTTAACTATATCAACCTTATCAGTAAGAACTTCTAACTTGTTCTGAGTGTTTGTATGCTTGCTATCAATTTTCTTAAGATCCCTTGTAAATTGCTCAACTTTATCAGTAATATTTTTTAGATTTTCCTGAGATGAATTTTCATCCTTTGGTTTATGGTCATCCTTAAATCCTTGCTTTCTAATTACTTTAATCTGCTCTTTGATAACCTCCTCATTCTCAGGCTCAATAAGAAATGCCCCAATCATCTCGCCCTTACGAGGATCTATTTCTCTTGCCCTAGCAGCAGCGTAATACTCAAAGTCTCCATCAACTACTTCATAGAATTCTAAACTTATTCTCTGAATAATTATGGGGTTAATAACTCCTTCAGCTTCTAAAATTAGCTTTGCAGCCTGGTTCAAATCATCGTTTGAGAATTTTGAACTGTCAACTGTAGATTTGATTTTTTTGACAGCAACGAGCGAAGTTGATAATTTCATTACTCCATTCCTGTTTTTTGCGATACTTCTATAGCTAGCAATTCAAACTCATGAGCAGAGGTTGAATCGGGCTTAAAATCAAGTACAGACCTCGGATCAGGCAGTTCTAAATCTCCTATGAACAGAGTTTTTTCGGTGCTTTTTGCTAAATCCTCTCTTTCGTAAATAACGGTTCCCATTACATTAAATCCATAGCGTTTTGAAACTATTTCTATACGTTTTGGTAAAGTAGATTGTACAAACTTAGAATTAGTTGATATTTTACAAGGAAGAACACCTAGTATTTTAATTTGTGGTTTACTTATAATCTTCCTAAATCTATCAATACGTTTGATGAAGTCTTTTACATTTACTAGTCCTTGATTTGCAAAAGGTTTTAGATCCGAAGGAATGATTAAATAGTCAGCTGTAGTTAAGGCAATCTCTGAGAACAGACCAAGCGCTGGAGGCGTATCAAAAATTACAACATCATATTCTTTCTCTACTGCCTGTAACTTTTCACTCAGCATTATTTTGATATCAGCCAATTGATTGAGTTCTTGTTCATACCTCATTAATGTTATATGGGAGGGAATAATATCAATTTCAGGATTATTGAACTGAGACTCCCTAGCTACTTCTTGGATAGGACTAGAATCTTCTGACTGTAATACATGAAGAACATTCGAGTCTTTTATATTATCAAATTCTTCATCATCAAACTTAATTAATCCTGTTGCAAATGTAGTATTAGCTTGGCTATCAAGATCAATAACTAAGACTTTCTTACCTTTCTTTCTTAGGGCAGCTGCTAGATTAACTACAATAGTTGTCTTACCTACGCCGCCTTTGTTATGGTAAACCGCAATTGTTTTCACAGAATGTTGCCTTTTGGTTTCAGAACTAAGATTAGAACTTTTTTGAGTATTTACTACATTAGGTTGAGGCTGTTGCACCTCTAAAGGACGTTGAGTCCCTATTGCCTTTAGGTTATCTCTGCCAATAAGAGCCTTAATATCCTCGATTCTGGCGTTAACTTCTTTACCAGAACATTTAAATACAAGACGTATATCATCTTTAATGCGTTCAAAAATTCTGATTTCTTTACCATTTGTCAGTAATCCGTATTGAACATTTAAATTCGTTAGATATCGTTTAAGTCTACGAACATGATTATTTAAGTTTTGATCAGGATGCTTTGCTTCCATGACAACACTCAAGGGTGAGTTGGCATCTAAGACAAAGGGAACAGCTTGCGCTGCAAATGCTAAAAAGTCCAAACGGATACTGCCAAAAGCAACTTCTTGATACCAGCTATCTGGTGAGTAGCCTAACTGGGGAAGCAGATATTGGACAATGAGCTTACTTTCAACTTCGCTTTCGTTACGGTATTCAGGATTGAAAGGCAATTTTGTCCTACCTCAACAACGCTAAAATTTTTGGGGAGAACCTGATCTCTGTTCGATTGTCTCTCAGATTTAGCTGTATTGATTCAGGGTAATCACTGATTGTGGTCTAATTTTCATAGATACTACTCAGTGATTTTAAATGTAAATAGCTCTTGAACAAGCTGTAATAAGGTGAAGCGATCGCATCCTTAGCAAATTAATGTTGTAGTTATTTCCTATCTCTTAAGAAACACATTCCGTAGGGTTGGAAATAGGGATGAGTTCTAAACCAAAAGCTTGAGCTTTCCTCTTAAGATTTTTCAGCATCCGTTCTTGATACTGGTGTTCGTAAGCATCAATACCAGGGTCAGAGTAGATATCTCCAGATGTCCAAAGGCGATAAAAAATACGTGCGCTCTTTGTGGGCAGCAGCAGTGATTGCCTTGGGTGCGCCCAGACGTGCCTGCATTCGACGGTAAAATGCTCCCAAAGCAGAGTGGCTACGACACAAAGTTTGAGCAGCCATACGAAAAGCATCTGTTTGCTCGATTAACAACAGTTCGAGTTTGAGAACTTTTAACTTTACCGCCAGTAACACGGCTACCAGGACATAAACCGTGAGCCTTGAGGTAAAGTGCTTAACAGTTGGGAAACGAGATGGCTCTAATCCCAACTCGGACAGTAAGATCAATACTGTCAAAGCGCCAAAGCCATCAATTTGGGTGAAGTCCACGCCACTAAGGCGATACAAGTGGATACGCAAATCAAATTGGGGTGCATTTCCTGGTTGCTTTTTACCTCGGCGTTTTGGTTTAGTTAAAGGTTTTTTTGTGACATCAACCTTGTCAGAGAATAAAGCCAAGCACTGCTCGATTTGAGCATCTACTGCCAGGATTTGTGTCTGGTAAAACTCGTATAGTTGCAATTCCTGTTGCAGGATGAAAACCAGTTCGCTGCGATAGTCTCCAGTCAAAGCGGCGGCAATTTCCTCACTCTTCGGCTTTGATCCGCCCATCCTTAAGTGCCGCTAGAGCGAGTGGGTTACATTCGCCAGCGACAATGGCTTTAATAATGCTCAAGCCCGTTGTACCTGTAATGTCACTAATCACCCTGTGCAGTTGTAAGTTCATGAGAGAGTTGCCGGGAGAATAATTCTTCCGGCAATCTCTCATCTCAGTCAAGGCTTTTTGCATTCGTTGTACGTGAACACAAGCACTCTTGATCAAGTTATCCCGTTGTCGAATATAACTACGCAGGACGCTGTTTTTTCGGGCAAATACTTTGTCCGAAAATAACAGCATACAAATTTGGTTATCTGGACGGAATGAACCGGATAATAAGCCATAACTATGCAACTTTTGCAGCCACTGGCAATTCTTCAACATCCGTTTTGCGACCAGGTACAGTTTTAACATAGTGGGCATTTACCAGCTTGACATCAAAACCACGACTTTCCAAAACTTGGAACACAGGTATCCAATAGACCCGTGTCGATTCCATTGCGACAGTTTCTATCTTGCACTGCTTTAGCCAATCAGCCATTGCATATAGGTATAGCTATAGTCAGTAGTGTTAGGACGTAGCATCTTTAAGAACAGATTCTATGGTTTGCCGAAGCGGTTTCAGAGCTAGATAAACCCTTGCGAACCCGACTTTTAAGCCAAGCCCAACACTTCTCAATCCGATTGAGGTCTGGAGAATAAGGGGGTAAGTACAACAGGCGACAGCCAGCAGACTTCAATCAGAGCCTCAAATGCGCCCACCATGATGGAATGTAGCGTTATCGAGAATCACCACCTGTCCTGGTTCCAGCACAGGCACTAGCAGGTTTCGAGCCAAGTCTCGAACACGATACGGTTACAAGCACCTTCCAGCGTGAAGCGCGCCATGAGTTGACTGGCAGTAAGCTGCAATCATGTTGACTCGCCCCGCTCTTCGTCCGGACTTTAGTGCCTCAAAGCGCACTCCGCGCTCACACCAGCCGTAGCCATAATCATCGCGTTCGTCCATCCCGGATTCATCCACATATATCCGTTGTGCCAGGGGAATGTCTGCCAGTTGAGCTACGTAGGTGGCACGTTTGGCTGCATTCCGTTCGCGGTAGCCGTACGTCTTTTTTCGACTCAAGCCGATTTTGTCCAATGCTCGTGAGATGGTTCGAGCGCTGATATTACCTTTCCCACAGCGCCATCCGGCTTGTGTTTTCTCCCCATGCAGTTTGGCAAACTGAGTGAACTTGTCCCAATCCGTGATTTTGTCGGCTGTGCGATGGGGGCGATTCGACTTTGCCTGGTAGTCTCCGGTCTCAGCCTGCTGCTTCAGCCACAAGTCAATTGTGTTGCGACCGAGTTGGAACACTTGAGCCGCTTCGCTTTTCTTCATCCCATCTAGCTCCATTGCTTGAATGACTTTTTTTGACGCAGGTCGTAGCTATAGGGTTTTGACATCAACTGGTCGGGGAGCTTGAATTAGGCTTCCTTCAGTCTATGTCCTATAAGTCTTGGCGACCGCTATAACTGCGTACACTCTGGCTATCTACTTCGTCCACAGGGACACTTATCCAATGCCTATCTGCACCAAGATCAATGCCTGCGGCATTTGGGTTAATCAATGGTAAATTTACCTGATTTGAGCCACTTGACTTTTCCTGCTTACTCATTGGGTTTTGACGTTAAGCGATTACGTACTTTCTATTTTGGGGATGTACCATGCCTGGGTAAGGCTGATTAATCTAATCTCTTAAACGGGATAGTAACTGCTGTCACTTCACCAATATCTCTGCCAAAATCACCCAGAACCAGGCTCACATTCGGGCGGATTAAGCACCATTGTTAAGACGGTTTTTGCTGTCATGGTACTAATAAGAGTGTAAGATTTATTCGCTCTAGAACATTCTTTACCTGTGTTTCTTCTATTTTGCTGGCGCAAAAAGAGCGCTAGTCGAAGGCTCACTTTGCACCAAGCTTAAATTGATTTTTAATTTGTAGCTTTTAACTGGAGTTTGTAGAGTTAAATTTTTACAAGCAGTTGTAACAATGTCATCAACAATAGCAAGAGTTTAAGAGTTTGTCATAACAGCGTCCCAGTTTAGAAATAGTCCAGTCCGAATAGAGTTACGGATTACTAATTAAACTGAAAATTCTTACCAGTGCGGTAAGTCTGCGATTAACGTTTCTGTTGCTTTACTGTCCAAAGGCTGCCAGAGAAAAAAAGGTTTTGTCCCTGCGCCTGGGTGCAGCATAGTTCCCTCAATTGCGCTAGTTGCTCCGCTGTTTCCACTCAGCCACTACATCTATCCCTAATTTATGAGTAGCATCACAATAGTCCGAACAATCTCCTGACGTCCTCCCCATCAACTCCCATCCGACTGATGTGAAGGACTGGTCAATCTTTAACGCATTCACTGGAAACGTTGGGTATAACCCAAAGATGAATAGCCTGAACAAAGTCATCAATATATATCTGAATACCCATGCTTCCCAGTTGTAAAAGCATGGTAGCTGCTGTTTCCGCATTCTCCATAATCGCGCTTTCGGTAACTCCTCCAGCCTCAAACTACAAGCATCGAGACCAGTTTCCCGCAGAATTTGATCAATTTGTTTGAATCAAATTAGGTTGTAAAAACCGTTTGCTCGAGTAGATTCACGCTGATGGTCAAAAGGGGAGTTGTGGGAAAGCTCTTCTTTGCCAAGCACGCGTCTGACAGCAAGCCGCGCGAAGTACCCAATATCCCTAGGAATAATCAATCCTGTTTCTTCTGCTATGGGTATGAACTCGGTAGGAGACACCAAGCCTCGGTTTGGATGTTGCCAACGTACCAAAGCCTCAAAGCCTGTAATATTCCCGCTTGCCAAAGATACAATCGGCTGGTAATAAACCCGAAATTCCTGAATTGTCTCCTCCGGCGCTCCTGAACACATAGTACCCTTGGAGTAGCAGGGTAAACTAGCTGTAGTACGTTCATCTCCGTTGCGACCCATGGATAGGACAGCCCGCCGGAGGTCATTCTCCAACTGCAAGAGTGTAACTGCCCTCAGATGCATAGTTTTGTCAAAAACCTGATAGCAGGCTCTGCCTTGCGCCTTAGCTCGGTACATTGCTGTATCAGCATCCCGCAAAAGATCCTCTAGCTGCTCATAACCAGTTGTACTCAAAACAATACCGATGCTGGCGGTGATAAACACTTCCTGCTCGCTTAAACTGAAAGGTAAAGTTAGTGATTCTTGAATACGCTTAGCAACATCAGTTGCCTCTGTGATGTCTTTGATATCCTCAAGGAGAATGGTAAACTCGTCTCCTCCTAGTCGGGACAAAGTATCTCCAGAGCGCAAGCAGTGCTCCAGCCTTTTGGCAGCTGTAACTAGCAATCGATCTCCACTCAGATGTCCGAGGCTATCATTAATAACCTTGAACCGATCTAGATCTACAAACAGGACAGCAAATAGAGAATTCTCATGCCGTTTAACCCGCTCAACTGTATGCCCTAGCCGATCCATAAATAAAGCTCGGTTTGGTAAGCCCGTCAGTGCATCGTGGAAAGCATCATGGATGAGTTGTTCCTCTGTTAACTTACGCTCGGTAACATCGGTTTGACAACCTGCTATGCGGTAGGCTTTCCCCTTTGGATCTCGAACTGCCAGTCCCCGGCTTAACATCCAACGATAAGTACCATCCTGATGCAATATCCGGTATTCACTCTCAAAGTGAGGAGTCAGCCCTTCAATGTGGGTTGAGATTTCCACCTTGAACCGCTCGATTTCCTCCGGATGCACTAGGTTAAACCATGCTTCTGGGCTATTACCAAACTGCTCCTCGCTGCCGAGCATGGACTTCCAGCGGGAGGAAAAATAGATCTCGTTTGTTTTTAGATCCCAGTCCCATAGTCCGTCTTTAGCGCCGCTTACAGCAAGTGCATAGCGTTCCTCGCTTACTCTCAGTGCTGCTTCAACCTGCTGGCGCTCAATAATCTCGCTCCGCAATAGCTGGTTGGTAGTTCTAAGTTCATGAGTTCGCTCCACTACTTTGATTTCGAGTTCGTTCTTGGCTTTTTGCAGGGCTGCTTCTGCGCGTTGGCGATTGATTAATTCAGTTTGGGTTTGTGGATAAAGTTCAGACTGCTGGATAGCGATCGCCATATGCGTTGCCAGTTGTTCCAACAAATCAATTTCTCGCTGCTGCCATCGTCGTGGTGCTGAACAGTGATGGGCAATCAGCAGTCCCCACAAACCTTCCCCCTGCAGGATAGGAACCACCAAGTTAGCCCTGACCTGAAACCGAGCTAGTAATTCGACGTGACACTGGGCGATATCTTCTGTATAAATATCCTCTATAGCTCGGACGCGACCCTGCTTGTAGGGCTGAACTTGAGTTTCTGTAGTAAAGCAAGTGTCTTGGATTGCTGTTCCTAGGGTGGGTGACCAGTCTGGGCTGACAGATTCTACAGCTACCATACCGCTCCAGTCTGGCTCAAAGCGGTAAAGAATCACTCGATCTGTGCGCAGAAATTGTCGGACTTCAGCCACTGCGGTGTTAAGAACTTCATCCAGATTAAGAGATTGACGGATACGGAGGGCAATCTTGGCTAGGATACGCTCATAGTTAATCTCTGGTAGGTTCACCGTTGGCTTCTGCACCTGGTTCTCTAAGCTCAGGATCTGGTCATCAAGTTGCATAGTTGATGTTGTTTTGAGGTCTATCTTATAATTCCCAATTCCAATAAGGTCTAACCAAGATCGATAAAACTTCAGTGGAAGTACGGCAATGCTTCGGTAAAAAGTTGGATAAAACTCTGACAACTTACACTCTCACTTCCAAAGAGAGTGTACACAAATGAAGTAGTGCTAGTTGATAGGTTGCTTACTTAGAAGCATAAATCTCACCTTGCTGCTGTAATCCTGTTATTGAGTTTTATTTATAGATATTTGCAGAGTGCCATTAGTTCAATAAAGCGGATGAAGGCGATGACCATCAATTTCGCAGAAGTTTTCTAGCAATGACTGATTTAGCTCTACTCTGAAGTTAGGGTAATTTGAGGAACTTGTAAGGACAGACCTGCGAAGGAGTTACCATGTATGAACTTGTTCAGGCTATTTTAAAAAGTGCTGAAAAAACTGATCTGCGTCGGTTACTAAGCGAGTTACGCGCCGCTCAAAAGCAATACTTACTGCGTAACGAGATTCTGCAAGCTTTTGGAGAGTACTGCAACCATTCCCAAAAGCCAGCCCACTTTTACCATTCTTCCTCTCTAGGCAAACTAATTCACTACACCCACGAAATTCTCTTAGAAGCAGAAAGCACTTGGTTTGTTGTCCGAACCAGGGTTGCTAGTCAAGAAGTCTGGCGGCTTAGGGAAGATTTGTCTAGCATGGAGTTGATGACACCACAAGCATTGCTCGATGTGCGTGACGCGATCGCCAACCGTTCCCAACCCCGCATCCTAGAAATAGACCTTAGCTCCTTTTACGATCCTTTACCGACCATCGACGACCCCAGAAACATTGGTCAAGGCTTAGAGTTCCTCAACCGTTACCTTTGTAAACAACTTTTTACCAACCCTGAGCATTGGCTAGAAGAATTATTTAATGCCCTGCGACGATTGCAATACGACGGCATACCTCTGTTAATCAATGTTCGCATTCAATCAGTTACCGACCTATCTCAACAACTCAAGAAAGCGCTAAGTTTACTAAATAAACAACAGCCTCACGAACCCTACCAAAATTTTCAATTTAGCCTCCAAGAACTAGGGTTTGAACCTGGTTGGGGTAATACTGCTTCTCGCGTACTCGAAACTCTAGAACTCTTGGATCAATTCATCAATTCCCCAAATCCTGCTGTTCTAGAAGCCTTTGTTTCCCGCATCCCGGCAAACTTTCGTATTGTCCTGGTTTCCATCCACGGTTGGGTAGGTCAAGAAGGCGTTCTCGGACGACCTGAGACAGCAGGTCAAGTTGCTTACGTCCTCGACCAAGCTCGCAGCCTGGAAAACCAACTGTGGTCAGATATTAAATTAGCTGGTCTGGACATCCTCGGCATCCAAGCCCAAGTAATTGTCTTAACTCGCCTCATTCCCAACTGTGAGGGAACGCAGTGCAACCTCCGCCTTGAAAAAATTTACGGCACAAAAAATGCCTGGATTTTGCGCGTTCCTTTCCCAGAATTTAATTCTCAAGTTACTCAGAACTGGATTTCTAAATTTGAGATTTGGCCCTATCTAGAAACTTTTGCTATTGATGCAGAAAGAGAACTATTGGCACAACTTGGGGGAAGTCCGAATCTCATTATTGGCAACTACAGCGACGGTGGTTTAGTTGCCTTCCTCCTAGCACGTCGTCTCAAAGCAATTCAGTGCAATATTGCCCATTCCCTGGAAAAAACTAAACACCTATTTAGTGATCTCTACTGGCAAGAATTAGAGGAGCAATACCACTTCTCGCTGCAATTCACTGCGGACTTGATTAGTATGAATGCAGCAAACTTCATTATCACGTCGTCTTTTCAGGAAATTGTCGGCACTCCCGACACTGTAGGTCAGTATGAGTCCTACAAATGTTTCACGATGCCCCAGCTGTATCATGTGGTAGATGGGATTGATCTGTTTAGTCCCAAGTTCAATGTAGTGCCGCCAGGGGTAAATGAAAATATTTTTTTCCCCTATAGCCAGACAGAAGACCGAGTTAAGAGTGACAAGGAACGAGTCTGTGAACTCCTTACCAGTTCCGACTCCCCCGATATCCTGGGACATTTAGACAATCTCAGTAAACGACCAATTTTTTCCCTTGCTCCGATCCACGCTATTAAAAACCTCACAGGTTTAGCTGAATGCTTCGGCAAAAGTAAGGACTTGCAAGAGTGTTGCAACCTAATTTTGGTTACTGGCAAGCTGCATCCTGATGAATCAACAAGTTTAGAACAAAAAGCGGAAATCCAAAAACTTCACGATATTATTGACCAGTATCATCTTCATGGTAAGATTCGCTGGTTGGGGATGCCCCTTACTAGTCGTGACCTTGGTGAAGCCTACCGGGCGATCGCCGACTGTAGCGGAATTTTTGCTCACTTTGCTAGTTTTGAAGCTTTCGGTCTGACTATCTTAGAAGCAATGATCTCTGGCTTGCCAACTTTTACGACTCAATTTGGTGGTTCCTCAGAAATTATTCAAGATGGTGAAAATGGGTTTCATATTAATCCCACAAATTTAGCAGAAACAGCAGAAAAGATTTTGGATTTTATCAATAAGTGCGATACTAATCCTCAATACTGGCAAGAAATCTCTAATCGAGCGATCGAGCGAGTACATGACAAATACAACTGGCAAGTACATACTAAGCAACTGTTGTTATGCGCTAGAATTCAAGGCTTCTGGAGTTCTGTTTACCAGGAAAATCGCGAAGCACTGCTGCGCTACCTGGAAGTGTTATTCTATTTAATCTACAAACCCAGAGCGGAAAAACTCCTAGAACAGCAGATGCAGCGCTCTTAATCTTCTTAGCCACTTTAGCCTCCGATGGATAAAATAGCCAATTCTGCCCGTTTTAGCTATACAGATTGGACTCTAATTGAAACTGAGTTTGACCCTGACCATCTACACCACAAAGAAACCGTATTTACAATAGGCAACGGTTATCTGGGAATTAGAGGTAGCTTTGAAGAAGGCTATAGCCAGGCATTGCCAGCAACTTTAATTCACGGGGTATATAACGACGTTCCTGTTGTCTACACTGAACTTGCTAACTGTCCCGACTGGCTGACGCTAGCAGTAATTGTAGATGGCAATTATTTTCGTCTCGACTCTGGCGAGATTTTAAGCTACGAGCGACAGCTTGACCTATACCGAGGTATCCTCAGCCGCAGAGTGCGTTGGCGTAGCCCTAGTGGGAAGACACTTGATCTCAACTTTGAGCGCTTTGCTAGCTGTGCAGACGAACACGTAGTTTGTTTGCGCTGTCAAATTACCCCAGTTGATTTCGATGGTTCTATTAAAGTTCAGGCTAGCCTGAACGGCTATCCCGAAAATCAGGGTTTCAACCACTGGGAATTACTTGCTCAAGGAGAAATTTCAGGCGTTGGGGGAGGTATGTGGTTGCACGTCCGCACCCGCTACTCCCACATTGAACTAGGCATGGCTGCTGTGGTGAAACTATCTGGGGTGGAGACGGCATTGGAATTTACAAGTATTCCCGGCTACCCCACTTTAGAATCAACATTCTCCGTTGCAGCAGGGCAGAGCGTGATGCTAGAGAAAAGGGTAACAGTGTTTACCTCGCGGGAAGTCAAAGAACCCGATAAAGTAGCCAGAGATAAATTAGCTCAATTGCCGACATATTCCGAGTTGCTTCAGGCACACGAGCAAGCATGGGTAGAAGTGTGGTCAAAAAGTGACATTGTAATTGAAGGTGATACCACAGCTCAACTTGCCGTCCGCTACAACTTGTTTCAGTTACTTATTGCTGCCCCGCGTCATGATGATCAAGTTAGCATTGCGGCTAAAACTCTTTCTGGGTTTGGCTATCGCGGTCATGTATTCTGGGATACAGAAATTTTTATCCTGCCCTTCTTTACTTTTACGCAACCAGCGATCGCGCGTAACTTGTTGTCTTACCGCTACCACACATTACCAGGAGCGCGGCGTAAAGCATCTCATTACGGGTACAAGGGAGCGATGTTTGCTTGGGAAAGTGCCAATACGGGCGATGAGGTGACACCCCGGTGGGCATTGCCTAATGATCCTTATGCTGACGACGTGCGGATTTGGTGTCGTGATCGCGAAATCCACATTAGCTCTGATATCGTTTACGCTGTCTGGTACTACTGGCTTGCGACCGATGACAATGAGTGGCTACGCGACTATGGCGCTGAGATTATCTTGGAAACTGCTATCTTTTGGATCAGCCGCGTTGAGTGGGACAACAGAGAAGAACGTTACGAAATTCGGGATGTGATTGGCGCGGATGAATACCACGAGTACGTGAGCAACAATGCTTTCACAAATCGGATGGTGCAATGGCATCTAGAAAAAGCGCTCACAGTATATGAGTGGCTTAGACAAACGTACCCTGAACGAGCTACTGAACTAGAAAATAAACTGCAACTAACCGCAAAACAGCGATCGCGCTGGCAAGACATTGTTAATAATCTTTGGATTCCCCACGACCAATCAACCGGGCTAATTGAGCAGTGTGAGGGATTTTTTAATCTAGAAGATATCAATCTGGCTGATTATGAACCGCGCACCCGCTCGATGCAAGCAATTCTGGGCATTGAGGGGGCAAATAAGCAGCAAGTGCTGAAGCAGCCGGATGTGTTGATGCTTTTATATTTAATGCGACAATCACAGGAGCAACCCTACAACGCAGAAACGTTAAAGAAAAACTGGGACTACTACGCACCGCGCACTGACATTACTTATGGCTCGTCTCTAGGTCCAGCAATTCACGCGATCCTAGCTTCGGATCTGGACAAAACAGCAGAAGCTTACCAGTATTTTATCCAAGCAGCAATGGTGGATCTAGAGGATGTCCGGGGCAATGCTGCTGATGGAATTCATGGAGCCTCTGCTGGAGGTATTTGGCAGGCAGTGGTTTTTGGGTTTGGCGGTTTTCAAATAGCGGAAAATAAACCAGTAGCGAATCCACACCTACCCCCCAGTTGGACGCGCCTGAAATTCAAAATTCACTGGCGTGGCGATTGGCACGAGTTCGATCTGCGCCAGGGACAGGGAGCAGAGGAGATACCACTCGCTACTCGCTCCTTCCCGGAAATCAAGGGAGTCATCTTTGACCTGGATGGCGTTCTGACGGATACGGCAGAATTACACTATCGAGCCTGGCAGCAGATGGCAAACGAGGAGGACTTACCCTTTGATCAGCAAGCTAACGAGGCAATTCGGGGTTTATCACGTCGGGAGTCACTGATGCGGATAGTAGGCGATCGCTCCTTCTCGGAAGCCCAAATTCAGGAGATGATGGAGCGCAAGAACCGCTACTATCAGGAATTACTCAGTGAAATTGGACCGGAATACCTGCTGAACGGAGCCGGTGAGTTATTGGACGAATTGCGAAAAGCTGGAATTAAAATAGCAATTGGCTCAGGTAGCAAGAATGCGCGAACTGTGCTTGAGCGGCTGGGCATTACTGATCGGCTAGATGCCATTTCCGACGGTGACAGTGTGCA
>JAUJND010000055.1 GCA_030446505.1 Chroococcidiopsidaceae cyanobacterium YX2bin18
AGCAGAGAAAAGTGCTTAGGCAGTACTACGATGCCAATCAATTGTTGTTGGATTGCCTGAATAGCAATTGTTATGTGACCCGTACCGTGCGAGAGGAACTTAAGGAAACATTGTTCTTGCCCACGGCAAATGTTGAGCAAAAATTTTAGAGTGTCTGCATTGACGTAGGTATAGGAACCTTTTTTTACAGCTATTGTCTCCATAAGTAATACTATTTCAACTGTTAGTGGCACGTGAAGAACAGTAAATAGCCCTGTCCTTACTCACTCCCGATTACAGCAATTGTGACAACACAATCTGTAAATCAATTTAAAAATAACGCCGCTTGAATCATGGAGACTCTGATGTTTAGGTTTAATTCTTGGAAAGCTGGAACAGCTGCACTGACCGCAGTGGCGATCGCCACCGGGTCAACCCCAATTATGCTGACTACTCCTGCTTCTGCTCAACTTTTTCCCCAATCTCCGCAATCAAGAACTCAGGTGACAATTCCAACTGGTACTTCAATTCCAGTTCAGTACGATCAGGCAGAGAAAATCGTCATCACTCCTACAGAAACGATGCCTGTAACCCTAAAAGTGGCAGCCAACATCGTTAATCGTAGCGGCAGCATCCTGATTCCTGCTGGAAGTTTAGTTGTTGGTCAAATGCAGCCTGCTGAGGGAGGCTCTCAGTTTATTGCCAGAGAATTAGTGACATATCAAGGTATGCGGCAACCGATCAATGCCTCTTCTGATGTAATTGGTACAACTCAAGTTAGTCGCGGAACTAGCACAGGTAGTATTTTAAAAGGTGCGGCAGTTGGAGCAGCAGCAGCAGCATTACTTGGGTTACTCACAGGGGACAATTCGATCGCAACTGGAGAAGTTCTAATTGGTACAGGAGCAGGCGCTTTAGGTGGGTTAGTTTTAGGGCGCAAAAAAGCTGATGTCGTTGTTGTCGACCCGGACACGGATTTAGATTTAACACTACGCTCTAGTCTTGCCCTGCGCTAATAAAAAGCGTTAGACTGCGGCGGGTTAGCTGTGGGGATGTAGGTAAGAAAAACTAATGTCGGCAGAGGAAATTTTGGATTTCTGGTTTGGGCAACCTGATGCAGCTGATTATGGTCAACAGCGCTCGTTCTGGTTTACTAAAAAGCCACAGTTTGACCAAGAACTGCGAAGCCGCTTTTTACCTTACTATGAACAAGCTGTAGTTGGTAAGTTAGACGACTGGAAAAAATTACCCCACAGTTCACTCGCACTGATTCTACTGCTGGATCAGTTCCCCCGCAATATGTTTCGCGGTACTGCTCAAGCTTTTGCAGCAGATCCACAGGCATTGTCAGTAGCCCAACACGCTGTTGTTAACGGTTACGATCAAGAACTTTTAATGGTACAGCGTTGGTTTGTCTACTTGCCGTTTGAGCACAGTGAAAATCTCGCTGATCAACGTCAGTCAGTTAGAATGTTTGCTACCCTAAGTGATGAGCCAGACAATGCCTTAACCCTCGACTATGCCATTCGCCACTATTATGTGATTGCGCGTTTCGGTCGCTTTCCGCATCGCAACAAAATTCTTGGTCGAGAAACGACCCCAGAAGAAGCAGAGTTTCTCAAGCAACCAGGCTCCTCTTTTTAAGTAGTTTTGAGTTAAGAGAGTAGTGACGAATTAGATTTAAAACATTGTTACTCTTGAACCAAAACTTTACTGCGGAACTATTCGCACTGGTGGCTGTTGCTCCTGGCGTTCTTGTGCAGCAGGTTGTTGACGCTGTTGTAAAGCAGCTTGAATGCGCGGGGCTTGCAGGAAATTTTTAGTATCATTAAGCAAGCGATCGCCCCAAAGGTTTTGTTTCAAAAACTCCAAATCACCGTAGCGACCATCTGTTTTTAGCGCCGCTTCTCCCAGTGTTAAAGATTGCTGGCGATCGCCTTTAGTATATAGAGCAACTGCCATTGCTAATTGGGGTTCTGCCGCCTGCTTCTCAATCGCTAGTGCCGCTTTCCATTGATTCAGCGCTGCTTCAACATCGCCCTGTTCATATTTAATCAAGCCAATATTATTAATAGCGGGCCAGAATTTTTTATCAACGGTACTTGCTTGATTAAACTGCGCGATCGCATCTGGTAACTTACCCAGCTTATAGTAAGCATTACCCAAATCAAAAAGTCCCTCTGGGTCATTAGGTTTTAACTTTAAACCAGCCTGCAAATTTTGCACCGCTGCGTCGTACTTTTCCTGCTGAAAGTTTGCTGAACCCAAAGCAAACAAAATTGCGGCATTTTTTGGATCTAGTGATCGCGCTTTCTGGAGAGAGGCGATCGCCTCGTCAAATTTATTCGTTTGCAAATACAAGCCTCCTAACAGAAACCACGACTGGTAACTTTTAGGAGCCAACTGAGTTGCCAGTCGTGCTCGTGGCAAAGCAAGTTCGTATTGTTGAAATTGTGCCAGTTGAGCTGCTTCCTGCGCCAAACTCAACCCTTGCTGCTCAAGCTGAGCAGCATTCAGTTGTAATGTGTGAGGCACAAGTGCTTGTCCTAAAGCAGGCGAAGTCACACTCCACATACCAAAGAAAACGAGCAAAGACAGCCAAGAATTGCGATTCGGCACAGTACCGCCTCAAAAAACAATGAAGAGAATATTCAGCTAGCTTAAACGATTCTCACCGAAATCGTACACAAAGTTTTAGATTGATGAGGGAATCTTCTTTATACTTACATCCAGTTTCCTTTATTGGGCAGTAGCCTCCTTTACTAAATTTAGTAACGGATCGGTAATCGCACTTACGGAATACGGAAGATCGCCCTTTTATTAAAATCGCCGCATAGTGCTGACGGTTAAGATGAAGAAAGACTAAGCATATTTTTGCCAGATCTTATGTTGGCTATTGCAACTGAATGCAAATAACTATGTACATCTGGCGATACTTAAAATACATGATATGACCACGCGCATCCAACTTCCCTTGATCGGCAAAGTCAAAAATCCTTCTCGCTGGGTAATCGGGTTGCTGGCATCTAGCGTTGTGGTTATTGGTACAACATACTTTATTGTAAATCGGGCTACACCCAAGTCAGACATTGCCCAACTGACCGTACCAGTCGAATCGCAAGATCTCACTTTAAGGATTACAGCCAGTGGCAAAGTTGTACCAGTTCAAAGCGTTAACCTTAGCCCAAAAACATCTGGACGTTTGGAAGATTTGCGCGTAGAGCAGGGAGACAAGGTAGAGCAGGGGCAAATTATTGCCCTGATGGATGACGCAGATATTCAAGCGCAACTTGCCCAAAGGCGCGCTAACTTAGCACAAGTCCAGGCGGAGTTAGCACAAGCGCGTGCCGGAAGCCGTCCTGAAGAAATTGGGCAAGCAAGAGCTCGGCTTCAACAAGCTGAGGCGCAACTATCTCAAGCCCGTGCTGGGAGTCGTGTAGAGGAGATTGCTCAAGCAAAAGCTCAAGTAGATGCCGCCGCCGCACGCGTGAGCCTGACTAGTAGCCGTGTGCAACGTAACCGCGCCTTAGCCGCTCAAGGAGCGATCGCTCAAGATACGCTAGATGAAGTATTGGCAGATGACCGCAGTGCTAAAGCTACCTTGCAAGAAGCACAGCGACGATTGGTACAACTTCAAAATGGTAGCCGTACTCAAGAAATAGACCAGCAGCAAGGAGCAGTAGTAGAGGCGCGGCAAGCATTACAACAACTCCAAAACGGTACCCGTCCTGAAGAAATAGCTCAGGCAGAGGCTGCTGTTGGTGCTGCTGTGGGGCAATTACAAGCTGTTCAAGTACAGTTGCGAGATACAATTATCCGCGCTCCTTTCTCTGGGGTAATAACGCAAAAAGACGCTACAGAAGGCGCGTTTGTCACACCTACCACTTCAGGTTCGAGTAGTTCTTCGGCTAACGTAACTTCAATTGCTAAAATCGCTCGTGGCTTAGAAATTTTAGCTCAAGTTCCGGAGGTTGATGTCGCACAGATAAAGCAGGGACAGCAGGTAGAAATTATTGCCGATGCCTATCCTGATCAAGTTTTTAAAGGTCGTGTGCGCCTGATTTCCCCAGAAGCTATAGTTGAGCAAAATGTGACTTCGTTTCAAGTGCGGGTTGCTATTGATACTGGAAAAGATGAGTTGCGCTCTGGAATGAATGTAGATGTGACATTTTTAGGACAAGCGCTGCAAGATGCTTTGGTAGTGCCAACTGTTGCCATCGTAACGGAAAAAGGTAAAACCGGAGTGTTACTACCGGACAAGACAAATAAACCTCAGTTTCGCTCAGTAACAATTGGTCCGAGTATTGAAGACCAAACTCAAATTTTGTCAGGATTAAAAGAAGGCGATCGCGTGTTTATCGACCTACCTGAAGACCAAAAACCCAAGGAAGAGGAGTGAGGAGCAGGGGTTTAGGGGAGATAGGAATACTTCATTTAAAATCGCAATATGGATATTGTTGAAAGCGTCAAAATGGCGACAACTACGCTACTGGCAAATAAGCTCCGCAGCAGCCTGACAATGCTAGGTATCATTATTGGCAATGCCTCGGTTATTGCAATGGTTGGTATTGGTCAAGGAGCACAAAAACTGGCATCTGATCAATTTGAATCGCTAGGACCAAATGTGCTGTTTGTGGCTCCTGGTACGCGACAGGCACGAAATAACAGTTTTGACTTGCCAAGGACTTTAGTATTGGCTGATGCAGAAGCGATCGCCAAACAAGTTCCTTCGGTTGAAGAAGTAGCACCCCAAATTAACACTCAACAATTAATTACTTATCGCAATAAAAACTCTAACTCCTCAATTACAGGGACAACACCAGAATTCTTGTCGGTGCGTAGCTTTGATGTTGCCAAAGGTCGATTTATTACAGAATTAGACTTAAAAAGGAATAATCCGGTAATTATTCTTGGTCCAGAACTCGTAACTAAACTATTTGGTAATGTTGATCCCATTGGTAAGTCGGTACGGGTTAAAAATGTATCATTTCAAGTTATTGGTATTTTGGAATCAAAAGGTTCTTTTTTAGGAACAAACCAAGACGATTCTGCTTTTGTGCCTTTAACCACCTTGGCAAACCGGATTGTTGGACGACGCAATTCCCCTTATGGTGTCCAACTAAATTTTATTTCTGTTTCTGCTAAAAATGAAGCAAGTATGGGAGCGGCTCAGTTTCAGATTGAAAATTTACTGCGGCTGCGACACAAAATTACTAGATACGATGACTTTACTGTGAGCAACCAAAAGGATATTTTGCAAACAGTGAATACTGTCACGAGTGGTTTAACACTGATGCTTGCGGCGATCGCCGGAATTTCTTTGTTTGTCGGCGGCATTGGGATTATGAACATTATGCTGGTTTCTGTAACCGAGCGTACTCAGGAAATTGGGCTGCGTAAAGCGCTAGGCGCAACTCAGCAAGATATTCTGATGCAGTTCATGATTGAAGCAGTGATTCTCTCTGTAACTGGCGGCTTATTAGGTACTGGACTAGGTGTTGGCGGTGTCTTGCTGGTTGGTGTAGTGTCACCTTTGCGGGCTGGGCTTTCACTAGGAGCGATCGCGCTTGCTGTGAGTGTCTCTGGTGGCATTGGGTTATTCTTTGGTGTAGTTCCAGCCCGTCGCGCCGCTCAACTCGATCCCATTGTTGCCTTGCGGAGCGCTTAAGAGTAGTTATGAGTTTTAAGTTTTGAATTTTAAGTTAAAGAAGTTTTCTTAAAACTCGAAACTCACCCGTCGCGCCGCCCAACTCGATTCCATTGTTGCCTTGCGGAGCGCTTAAGAGTAGTTATGAGTTTTAAGTTTTGAATTTTAAGTTAAAGAAGTTTTCTTAAAACTCGAAACTTATAACTCAAAGGTATGCAGAATTAACTATATAGGGGATTCAATAAGATGACCCATCAAATGTCAGATAAACAACTCAAAAATCAAAAATCAAAAATCACAACTATTTCTCAGCCTGTAATTTGCCTTGAAGATATTTCTAAAGTGTACGGCTTTGGGGAAACAGAAGTCCGAGCGCTTGTGGATGTCAATTTGACTGTAGAGCAAGGTGAGTATTGCGCGATTATGGGAGCGTCTGGCTCTGGCAAGTCTACAGCAATGAATATTATCGGTTGTCTTGATCGACCTACAGCCGGACACTATTACTTAGATAGCGTAGATGTAGCGCAACTAGGCGATTCTGAGTTGGCACACATTCGTAACTTAAAGATTGGGTTTGTCTTTCAACAATTTCACCTCTTACCCCAACTGACGGCGCTAGAAAATGTCATGCTGCCGATGGTTTATGCCGGGATTAAACCGGATGTACGACGTGATCGCGCTATTGTTGCCTTGACGCGAGTGGGTTTAGAAAATCGGCTAAGTAACAAACCAAATCAACTTTCTGGGGGACAACAGCAACGGGTAGCGATCGCGCGGGCAATTGTCAACCGTCCAGTTTTGTTACTAGCAGATGAACCTACAGGCGCACTTGATTCTCGGACAACTCAAGAAGTAATGGATATTTTTAGTGAGCTAAATGCAGGTGGGATCACTATTGTTATGGTGACTCATGAACCTGATGTGGCACGTCAAACTGAGCGTATTGTCTGGTTTCGTGATGGTGAGGTTGTACATTCTCACCTCACTCCAGCAGATATTCATCAAGTTGCAGTGTCTTAAGCTAACTGATCCACTCTCGAATAATCCCACACTAAGTCAAAAAGACGCTAAGTTTTCCTTAGCGTCCTTGCATAAATTAAGAGCAACGATTAATGCGAGTGATGGTTTAACGAGGGCGAGGAGCAGTTAAGGCTTCCCAAGCTGCTTTTGCTGCCTCTGCTAGGCGATCGCCAAGTTCCGCTACTTCCTTAGCAATTGGCTCCCAGTTTCTCTCCGCTTCCTTTTTAATTAGTTCAAATGAATGTTCAATGCGATCACGCTCAATCAACTGGTTTTGTTCAATTGTTTCCCGCGCCCGACGTACTGCATTGAGATAAGCTTCACGAGTGAGCGTACCAGCAGATTGTGCCTCTGCCTGGGCGCGTTTTTTCAGTGCGTCAATCAGTGCTTTGGTTTCACTTTTAAGATCCTCACTTTCACCAACCATTTCAGCTTCAACTAAATCACTAGTCTGAGTGCTGATTTGACTACTTTGGGGGATGATTTCAATTTTGACAGATGTATCTTCCTCGTTCATATCAGAAGTCATTGCTATATCTCCTAAATTAAAACACTTGTAAACCTTGTTATCTAACCAATCTAGATCTGAATATTATCTTTAACTGATTTTACTCTCTCAAGTATGCTGTAATTGTATTTCAACTTTAGTAGTAACAGCATTCCCTAAGTCGCACTTTGATTGTATCGACCTCAACTCAGGTTCGCTGGGTAGAAATCCTAATAATTAAGTACGGTTTTACCCCCTGACATAGGGTAGACAAGTTAAATTAAAGTATTTCGGTCTTAATTATTAATAACAACTAAAATATTTAGAATTTAGACTATTAATGAATAAATTTTTTAAATCTACTACCTTGTCAAGACCGCCATAAGTTCCATCAACCAAAAGTTGTATTGCAGTTTACAATTTATTATCTTGATTCCCAATATTTCAGCAATTCGTAATCCAATTGTAATCAGTTTAGGAGCGATCGCGGGTGCTTTAAGCCGGTACTATATAACCTTGTGGTTTGCCCAACGCTTGGGCACGAATTTTCCCTACGGCACGTTTTTCATTAATCTTACAGGCTGTTTTGCTATGGGCTTCTTTGTCACCTGGGCAATGGATCGGGTAGTAACAATTTCTCCAGAAGTGCGCTTATTCGTAGCTACTGGTGTTTTAGGTTCGTACACTACATTTTCTACTTATGGATTAGATACGATTACACTGCTAGGCGATCGCCGTGTTATACCAACTGCGTTCTACTGGGTAGGCAGTGCTTTACTAGGGATTCTTAGCGTTCAGGTGGGTGTATCCTTAGCACGATTAGTAAGGTAATGACTCATACAAGGGCGCGGTTTGATTCAGAATTCACGTACAGGGGTTAAGCTGATTAATATGGCAATCTATCGCAATTTTTAAATGTATTTGCTCGTTGCGCTTGTTTCAGTTTCAGGTTCAAGATAATCGCTAATGGTAGACCAAATTCTAGATTCTCCGCTAAATACAGGCATTGAAACCGCTCTAGTTCTAATAATCCTGATCTTTTTGGAGGCGGTTCTGTCTGCTGACAATGCGATCGCTTTGGCTGCTCTTGCCCAAGGATTGGAAGACACGGAACTCCAACGTCGAGCACTTAACTTTGGCTTAGTTGTTGCTTACGTGCTGCGAATCAGCCTGATTCTCTTTGCTACCCAGGTAGCAAATTTATGGCAATTTGAGTTATTAGGTGCTGCTTACCTGCTATGGCTAGTATTTCAATACTTTACTTCCAATCAGGACAATAGCAAGGAACATCATGGTCCACGCTTTGATTCACTTTGGCAAGCAATTCCTTTAATTGCCCTAACAGATACTCGCGTTTCTCTAGATAGCGTCACCACAGCGATCGCCGTTTCTCAAGAAACCTGGCTCGTTTTAACTGGAGCAACAATTGGTATTATCACACTCCGGTTCATGGCTGGATTGTTCATTCGGTGGCTAGACGAATATGTTTACTTAGAAGATGCAGGCTATATCACTGTGGCACTGGTAGGCTTGCGACTGCGCTGCTGCGCGTATTTAACGATCAACTAGTGCCGCCAGAGTGGTTAATGATTAGCGCGATCCTTGATCTTTGTCTGGGGATTTTCTAAGCGAACTATCACAATACCAACACCAGCAATAGAACCGAAAACTAAAGTAAAGTAGTAAGTCGCTTTGCTCCAGTTCTTAGTTCTGAGTTTGAATTTTAATAGGAGTTACGCAGTTGAATGTCATGCTGAACGCAGTGAAGCATCCCAGAGATTCTTCGCTACCGCTCAGAATGACATTACTGCGTCCAACTGCGTAAGTCCTGTTTAAGTTAAAAAAAGTAAGCAGGTGAATATTCTTGACTTCTTAACTTCTTCAATTCAAAACTCAAAACTATGTTTAACTGTCTCTATTATTCACGCAACCAGGAAGTAAGGCTTGGTTGCCAACTGACTAACTCTTCTTGCTTAAACCAAAGGTTAACTTCTTGATTAGCGGTTTCAACGGCATCCGGAGCCGTGAATAATATTACGACCAATATTGATCCCAAAGTCACCTCTAAAGATACCTGGTTCTGCTGCTAGGGATTTGTAGCACCAATCATTTTTCTGGCTGCTGCAACGACTCCTTCTCCTTCCACCATTGCCACAACTGGTCCAGAAGTAATAAACTCAACTAGCCCAGCGAAAAATGGTCTTTCCCGATGAACATCATAATGCTGGGCTGCTAGTTCGCGGCTCACCTGCATGAACTTCAAGCCAACGAGGGTAAAGCCTTTAGTTTCAAAGCGGCGGATAATTTCGCTCCACCAGCCCGCGCTGCACACCATCGGGCTTGATTGCTAAAAATGTGCGTTCCAAAACCATCTCCCAAAATTAACTGACACAAAAATCAGATTAGCCTAGAAAGTCTCTCTTAGCTCAGAATTAGCTCACAAGATGAATGAGTTAAACTGGCTATTTGTGGGTGCATTCATAGAGGTCAAGACAAAATGGGTGTTGAGTTAAATGCTACTACAGCAATTGAGAAGCCCCCCCTTCAAACCGTGGAAAAAACAGCAAGAGGGGTCATCATCTGAGGTTGAGCAGGCAGTGGCTAATGAACGCACTAAGTCAAGTAATAACAAAAAAAATCCGTAGCAATTACTAAACCAGACTTACCTCCAAAAAGCTGGAAAATAGAGGATAGCGAAGCACTTTACCGTATTGAAGGCTGGGGTCAGCCTTATTTTTCGATTAACGCTTTAGGTCATATTACTGTTTCCCCTAAAGGCGATCGCGTGGCGGTTCTTTTGGATCTGTTTGAATTAGTCAATGCCCTCAAACAGCGGAATTTAGGGCTACCACTGCTGATTCGCTTTTCTGATATTTTAGAAGACCGAATTGAGCGTTTGAAACTTGTTTTGCCAAAGCGATCGCGCGATACAACTACTCCGGTGTCTATCGCGGTGTTTTTCGGTTAAGTGCAATCAGCAACGTCACCTGATCGAAGACGGTAAGATTTGGCAAACCGCATCAGTTTGGTTTGGAAGCAGGATCAAACCAGAGTTGATGATTGCTTTGGCGATGTTGAATACCCCAGGAGCGCTGTTAATTTGTAACGGCTACAAAGATCGGGAATACATTGAAACTGCGCGGGGATGTTATCCCAACGCTTAGGGCAAACACCAATCATCGTTCTAGAGCAAATTGAAGAAGTTCAACTGGTGATTGAGGCAAGCGTTGCTTAGGAATTAAGCCGATTTTAGGTGTACGCGCTAAGTTAAGTACCCAAGGGATGGGACGCTGGGGACCTCTAGTGGCGATCGCTAAATTTGGTCTGACAATTCCGGAAATTATCCAAGCAGTTGAGCAGTTACGCACAGCCAACCTAATGGATTCGTTACAGCACCTTTGCACTTCCACATTGGCTCTCAAATCTCGGCAATCAATGTCATCAAAGATGCCATCCAAGAAGCCAGTCGGATCTACGTGGAATTAGCCGCTCTCGGAGCCAATATGAAGTATTTGGATGTTGGCGGTGGTTTGGGAGTTGACTATGACGGCTCTCAAACTAACTTTTATGCCTCAAAAAATTACAATATGCAGAACTATGCCAACGACATCGTGGCAGAGTTGAAGGATGCTTGTGCTGAACGCCAATTACCTGTACCGACGCTAATTAGTGAGAGTGGTAGGGCGATCGCTTCCCATCAATCCGTCTGATCTTTGATGTCCTCAGCACTTCTAATGTCCCTTTTGGAACGCCTCAACTCCCCCAAGAGGGAGAACCGCCTATTGTGCAACATCTTTGGGAAACTTACCAATCCATCAGCATTGACAATTACCAGGAGACTTACCACGACGCGGTTCAGTTCAAAGATGAAGCTATCAGTCGGTTTAACTTAGGAATTTTGCGTCTTACCGAACGCGCCAGAGTCGAACGTATCTATTGGGCTTGTTGTGAGAAGATTTTAAGTTTAACCAGGCAACAGGAATATGTCCCGGATGAGTTGGAAGACTTGGAAAAAATCATGGCTTCCATCTACTACATCAATTTGTCTGTCTTTCAATCTGCACCAGATTGCTGGGCAATTGACCAATTGTTTCCGATTATGCCGATTCACCGCCTAGATCAAGAACCTACACAGCGAGGAATTCTGGCAGACTTAACTTGTGACAGTGATGGCAAAATTGATCGGTTTATTGATCTGCGGGATGTGAAATCTGTTTTAGAGCTACATTCCTTTAAGCCAAAGAACCCTATTACCTGGGAATGTTCCTCAATGGAGCTTATCAGGAGATTATGGGGCAATCTGCACAATTTGTTTGGCGACACTAACACTGTCCACATCCAACTAACACCTAAAGGTTACCAAAATTGAGCACGTTGTCAAGGGCGACACGATGACAGAAGTGGTGGGTTATGTGCAGTATGATGCTGAGGACTTGGTTGAAAGTATGCGTCAGCGAACCGAGCAAGCCTTGCAAGAAAAGCGGATTACAATTCAAGAATCCCAGCGACTGCTGCAAACGTACGAACAAAGTCTCACTCGGTACACTTACTTGTCTTCTTAGAATTCAGGAGCTAGGAGTCAGCGAAGAGGACAAGGGGATGGGGCGGACTTGCGGGAGAACTCCATAGATAAATCTAGGGAAACCTGTAATAAGGACGTTTTGTACTTCGTTATCCGCAATCTCGGTACAAATCCTTATTCTCCACGACTGAATGGGGCTTGCAACCTTGTAAACAAGGTATTTCCCAAGTCCCCAAGTCCCCAAGTCCCCTTGTCCTCTTCGCTTGTGGCTCCTTTTTTGCCAAAGCCTCCAGTTAAGTCCTGGCTCTTAACTCCTGGCTGCCATTTATTTCTAGCAATTCCGCGATTGCTTGTCGCTCTAAGGTGGGTTCAGACGGTATTACCTGCCGCACATCGGTAATCAACCAATCTAGAGCAGCCAAGCTTGGACATCAATCATTGCCCCGGTTTTATCTACGCAGTAGCGCCCATAAACCAGCTTATCAACTAGGCGTACTCCTCGTCCTAGCCGAGAATATTCAAAAATAACACTGTTTTCGACTGTAGCACCGCCTTTAAATGCAGCAATTCGGACCAATCATCGTCGGTCCCACAATCTTAGCTCCGTCCTCAATCCGGGTCATACCACTGATGTAAACTGGACCTTTAATATCTACTTGTCCCAGTTGACATCAACATTCAATCCAGTGTAGATACCTTCGCGCACTTGATACCCTGGAATGTTAACAATTTTGATTTCGCCCTGTAATACGCCGCAAATCGCTCGCGAGTAGTCGGGGACTTTACCAATATCTACCCATTGGAAATCCATCGGAATACCATAAAAAGGCGCATTTATCTCCACTAGCTTGGGAAACAACTGGCTACCAATGTCATACTCTTGACCAGAAGGGATATAGTTCAATACCTCAGGTTCAAAGATATAAATACCAGTGTTGATATTGGTACTAAGAGCTTCTTCCACGGATGGTTTTTCTTGGAATGCTTTGATGCGACCAGTTTCATCCGTGACAACAACGCCGTAGCTGGAAACTTCCTCACGGGGAACAGATTTCATGACTACATTGTGATCGCTCCTTGGCTTTTGCCATTTCACTGCCGCCGTTAAATCTAAATCAATCAAAGCGTCACCGCACAGCACCACAAATGTATCATCAAAAAACGGCGAGAAGTCTTGGATGCGACGCATCCTCCAGCAGAACCGATTGCTTCTCCCACCAGTTCGCCGTCGACAATTCGCCCCTCAAAAGAATAGGCAATCTCTACTCCAAAGCGTGCCTATCGCGGAAATAATTTTCAATTTCATGAGCCAAGTGACTAACATTGACCATAATCTGGTCAAATCCATGCTGGCGTAGCAGTTCCAGTAAAAATTCCATCACTGGCTTTTGCATGATCGGCATCATTGGTTTAGGCATTGTATAGGTAATTGGACGCACGCGAGTTCCTTTACCAGCAGCCAAAATCATAGCTTTCATAAATACTTACTCCTCAACCTCAAGCTAATTTACTTTATTTATTTGATTCTTAATCATTGATCAGTTTCAGATTTGAGTCATCAATGAAACTACTTACAAAGGATGAATTGCCGCTGAAATGCGATCACTTCTTTTCAAAGATCATTGGGTGTTGTCTCAATTTACTCGCATTTGGGCAAATAGCTGAAATTTTGAGTATTAAAGATAAGCAAAACTTAGGTGAGAATTCTAGTCAACTGCATCAGGTAACACACTAGTACGCTCTTTTAAGTGGTCGCTTGATGCTGCATCTCGAAGTGTGCGGATTTTGATTTCTTGGTAAAACTCCGCTTGGGATAACTCCACCTTGGATTGAGCCGATAGTAGCAATGCTAAAAGACGCTGACTCGATCCTGTGGCTGTGGTTGGGAAAGGGAGGCTGATTCCCCCCATTCCGTCAGGCAAAAAAATCTACTGAGGCTTCTGCTAAATTACTCTGCTGACTAGACGCTGTGTAAGCTTTGCTTTTTTGCACTGGCATTAGTGCCAATTTCGTTGTCTGAGTCCAAAATACCAACTGCTCTAAATCTAGCCATTCTTGCTCAGAATTTGGTGTGAATGATAAATTAGAACCTGCTCCAGTTGCCTAGCAACCTCAGTAAGATTTTCTGCGTGAGCTAACTCTAACGTTCGCGGAAGCATCGAGATTTGGAGCGAAAGTGACTCTTTTAGGGAGTTTTGGCGGCTTTACTCTGAAGTTGCAGCGCAGTTGCCATTAACTGTAATTGGTCTATCAACTCATTAAGAGTAACGCGACGCTTTTGAGGCGGTAAAGCAGTTGGACGGCGACACAACTGTTGCTCTAGAGCCAACCGTCGCTCTGGTCTTACCCTATCTTCAACTGGTAATAAATCATCTGATCGAACTAGGTCAGTTTCTGGTGATTCTATTTCAACTAGAGTGTTTGCCTTGAATAACACCAGCATTGAAGCTGAAAAAAGCTTGACCAGACGATAAGTCGGCTTCATAGGCTGCTTGTGTTGCTGACTCAGCCGAAATCAGTTTACTTAAGTAGCGATCAATCACATCAATTACCTGAACATCCCAAGGATCAATTTCGCCGCGTTGAGCTAGGTCAATTAACAGGGCAATTCCTTCAAAAAGTTTGTCAGCGTCCATTAAAGAGTAGTTTTGAGTTTTGAATTAAACAGTAAGGTAAGACAGATCACTTGTTTCAACTAAATATTTAAAATTTAGAACTCACAACTATTTCTAGCTCCCTCTTGGTGAATCTTGAGGAATAGTTACAGTTGGTACAACATTTTGCTTAAGACTGCGGATAGCATCGATAGTGCCTTTGATTGTTCCAGCTACTGGCACAGCGACGATTACTCCCAAAAAACCAGCAATCTCTGCTCCCATCAATATGGCAATGAAGATCCAGATTGGATTAAGTCCTGTGAAATTCCCCATAATTCTGGGAGCCAGCACATTGTCTTTAATCTGCTGCATGAAGATTGCAGACACGGCAACTTGAATTGCTAACCACCAATTCTGGAATAGAACCAAAATGGTCACTATCCCAATACCTAGTGTTGCCCCAATAAAAGGAATAAGTTCTGCTGCTCCAATTAAAAGCGCAAACAGCAGCGCAAATGGCACCTTAAGCGCTAAAAATATTGGGGTTAGGGTCACGACCATAAAAAGCCCTAGTAACAACTGACTAATAAAGAAGTTTTGGAAATTCAGTCGTAAGGATGCGCTTAATGGTAATCCAATTTGGGACGGTAAGAGGTTAATTAAACCCTGCCACACGCGATCGCCATACAACAGCATATAAAACGCCAGCACGACTACTAATACCGTGTCGATTAATCCTGTGAGTGTTCCCAGGGCAAATCCGACAGCTTGACCCGCCAGCGCTTGCACCTGGCTTTCAATGCGAGTATTAATTCGACTGCTAAAACCCTGAAGATCCAGCGGTAAGCGTCTCGCCCTAGCCCAGTTATCGAACCACTCCAAAGTGTCTTGACTTCTCTTTAACCAACCAGGAATTCCCTTTAACAGTTGAACCATTTGGTCAGTTATTAGCGGTACCAGGATTAGACCCACGAAGACCAAAAGCGTTAAGCTTACAAGCAAAACGACAATGACTGCTTGAGTCCTAGTAATCCGACCCCGTTCAAAAAACTGAACTGGGTAATTTAGTAAGAAAGCCAGAATTGCAGCCACCGTGAGTACAGTTATCAGATGCTCAAAATAGCGAAAAGCCTGGGACAGCAGCCAGATATTCAGGGCGACAATTGGGCCGCTCAGACCAAAGATAAGCAGACGTTGAAAGGAGGCTGAACGGCGCATCGTCTCAAACCTTTAGTAGTGGTCTGGAAAAGTAGAACCCTGTCTGCCTAAAAGTGTAATTGACTAGGTGAGCGATAGCCTTTGGCAGGGACTGCCCCATCGCCCTTTGTTTTAATGGCACAATCAATTCATTGACCACAGTTGATTCAGTAGCTAGATTTACCCAGCCGTAGCCTACATTGCCTGGATTATAAAGACAAGCAGCACAACATGGACACAAGCGTAGCCGATCTTCGCAAAGATTACACACTTCAAGGCTTAAACAAAGCCGATGTTGATCCCAACCCCTTTAAACAATTTCAAACATGGTTTGACCAAGCACTAAAAGCCCAGCTGCCTGAGCCAAATGCTATGAATCTTGCTACTGCTACAAAAGACGGCAAACCCTCTGCTAGGATGGTGCTGCTCAAAAATTTTGACCAACGAGGCTTTGTCTTTTACACCAACTATAAGAGTTATAAAGGGCAAGAATTAGCAAATAATCCCCAAGCTGCCCTGACCTTTTGGTGGGCTGAACTAGAGCGCCAAGTCCGGATTGAGGGGCGCGTGGAGAAAGTATCAGACCAAGAATCAGATCAGTATTTCTACAGCCGCCCGTTAAATAGTCGCCTTGGTGCTTGGGTGTCGGAGCAAAGCCAGGTAATTAAGAGCCGCGAAGTTTTGGAGTTACGTTTACAAGAACTCCAAACTCATTATGAAAATCAGGAAATTCCCCGACCACCCCACTGGGGAGGCTTTAGAGTTATCCCGACAGTGATTGAGTTTTGGCAAGGACGACCTAGTAGACTGCACGATCGCTTGAATTATCGTCGTCTAGATAATCGCAGCTGGGATATTGAGCGCTTGTCACCATAAAGCATAAATCGGCAAATTTTAAGTGGCAGTTTTATGAGGGCGATCGCTTGACAACTCACAATAGACTTCTTGGATAAATACAAGCGCCAATAAAATTTGCAGCTATGCAAACAAATTCTAAATTTATGTACGAACAAACAAGTCTTGGGAAATCCTTAGAAGGACTAGAGGAAACGAACAACCAAGATATTATAGCTATACCTGATGCTGATGTTACTTTCTGCCGTTGTTTATTTTCTCAGGAAGAAAGTGACGAGTTTTTTGCTGAGTTATATAAAAATATCAACTGGAAGCAAGAATCAATAACAATTTACGGTAAACCTATTCCTTTACCAAGGCTTACTGCCTGGTATGGAGATAGTGGTAAGTCATATACCTATTCAAAAATAGCAATGAATCCTCAGCCTTGGACTCCTACATTACTAAAAATTAAGTCTAAAATCGAAAGTTTAGCAGGAGTAAATTTCAACAGCGTATTGCTTAACTTATATCGCAACGGTAGCGATAGTGTAGCCTGGCATAGTGATGATGAGCCAGAACTTGGAACTAATCCAGTAATTGCCTCTGTAAGCTTTGGTGGTACGCGACGTTTTATGTTTAAGCACAAATATAAAAAAGAATTAAATAAAGTAGAAATTTATTTAACTCACGGAAGCTTTTTAATAATGAAAGGAACTACGCAACATTTGTGGCAGCATCAAATACCAAAAACAACAAATTCAGTTCAGCTTAGAATTAACCTCACATTCAGGTTAATAGTCTAATTTGGCTTTAGATAAAATTTTTTTGAAGTAAATTAGATTACAACTCTTAATTATTACTGAATACAGCGTAGCTTCCTTTAATATTTACAGACCTCGCATCAGCAGAAATCATTAGCGCCAATAAGTTCCCTAAAGTATGGACAGCAGCGATAACCTCTGCATTGCTGCTGTCCATTTTTGATTTTACAGAACGGATAGTTTTTCTGAGCCACAGCCAAAGAGTGATATTAGCCCAGACAATTAAGTAATTAAACAGGGTATAACTTACTTGTATTCAACAGTTATTTCGCTAATTGCGCTCTAGCTTTTTCAGATATGACCTTAATTCAGTCTGCGCCTACTGTCAAAACTACTGCCGCACGTACCGTTGGTCAACGTTACCAGTCGTTTGGGATGTTGAGCATTATTACATTATTGCTGTTCGGTGGCATTGGCTGTCGGCTCGCTTATTTGCAGCTGATAGACGGAACTCGTAGTCGGCAACTGGCAGATAATAATCGGATTCGCTTGATTCCCAAACAACCAGAACGAGGCACTATTTTTGATCGCAAAGGCAAAATTTTAGCTAGCAGTCGTCTTTCTCATGCAGTGTATGTATGGCCTCGCGCTCCCCAGAAAGCCGAGTGGGTTGCTACTAAAATGCGCCTCTCGCAGATGCTTAATATTCCAGAAGCCGAAATTCAAAAGCGACTGGAACAAGCTGGTTATAATTCTCCCACACTGGTGCGGATCGCACGGGATTTAAGTCCGGGTCAAATTACGGCATTGGCAGAATATAGCAACGAGCTAGAGGACGTTGAGGTTTACATAGAAGCTGTGCGGGAATACCCAAATGGGGAACTAGCTGCCCACTTACTTGGTTACACCGGAGAGATGAGCGATCGCGAATTAGCCAAAAAGCGTTACCAAGGCTACCAACTAGGAGATGTAATTGGTCAAATGGGTGTTGAGGCTGCTTTTGAAAAACAGCTGCGCGGAGAATGGGGAGGTCAGCAAGTTGAAGTAGATGGTGCTGGTCGGATTATGCGGATTCTGGGCGAAAAACAGGCAAAAGCAGGTCAGGATGTGCATCTAACGTTGGATTTAGATTTGCAGAAGGCAGCGGAAAAGGCGTTAGGCGATCGCCAAGGTGCGATCGTGGCGCTTGACCCCCGTAATGGTGCGGTTTTAGCACTAGTCAGTCGCCCAGCTTTTAACCCAAACATCTTCTCCAAGCGAATTACCCCGGCTCAATGGCGCGATATCCAGCGCAAAGATCATCCCTTTGTTAATCGCGCTCTGCGGGGCTTTCCACCTGCCAGCACGTTTAAAATCATTACAACTACCGCTGGCATCGAATCCGGCAAATTTTCTCCCGATACCGTCCTCCCAACTTATGCTTGCATGAACATCGGCGGTATTAGTTTCTGCGATTGGAACCGTGCCGGATTTGGACAGTTGGGCTTTATAGGTGCTTTGACTTGGAGTAGTGATACGTTCTTTTATCAAATCGGCAGGGGGATTGGCGATTCAACTCTGATCGATTGGACTCGTCGTTATGGTTTTGGGCAAAAAACAGGGATTGAGTTGGCACCGGAAGAAGCTGCGGGCTTAGTCGCGGATGATGCTTGGAAGCAGGAAAATTTGCAGATACCTTGGTCTATCGGTGACACAATCAATATGTCAATTGGTCAAGGATTTTTGCAAGTAACACCGCTGCAAGTCGCTATGATGTTCTCTGTTCCGGCTAACGGTGGCTATCTTGTCAAGCCTCATTTATTAGCGAATACAACAAAAAACTGGCGTAAGTCATTAGATCTAAAACCAGAAACAGTTAGAGTGCTACAACAAGGATTGCGGGGTGTGGTAGCTGGTGGAACTGTTAAAGCCTCAACTCACCAACAATTCCGCCAGCTTCTGGTAAAAGTGGTACTGCTGAAGCTTTTGGTCATGAATCTCACACTTGGTTTGGCGGATACGCACCTAGTAATAATCCCGAAATTGTCGTGGTAGCGTTTGCTGAACATTCTGGCGGCGGCGGCGGCAAGATTGCGCTCCAATGGTTTTACAAGTTCTGGAGGAGTATTTTAAGAATCAGAAGACAGGAATACCAAAAGTCAAAAATAAGAGGCTGTTTGGCAAATAAATCTGGTGCTGCTGTGAAGAATGAATACGTCAAGAAGAAGGAACTTTGAGGTTTTGGTTCCCCCAAAGTTGGGAGGCTAGGGAAGGCAACGCCATAAATCTTAAAATTAACTAGTTTGCTTTAATGAGCTAAGAGACAACAAAATCTAAGCCAGGGACATAAGCGCTTCTGTAATTTGCTGAGAGATAAAAGGTAAAATTAACTGGTTTTGACTGTGCCTGCCTTCAGTAAAAACTACTAATAAATATGGGCTTTGATTAGGTAACTCTATGTATGCAGCATCATGGCGAACTTGAGTTGTCCAACCTGCTTTTGACCATAATTGAGCATCTTGGGGTAGTCCGCCGCCTAGAAAACCCGTTACTTGATTTCTGCGGCATTGCTAACTCGACTGGGTTGAGACTGCGTTTGATTAACGTCATCATTGCTTGCGATCGCGCTGACGAGCATACTGTTACGCCACCCACTATGCTATGTAGCAACTGTGCTGTAGCATTTGTCGTTAGCATATTGCGATTTTCCCTTAACTCCCCAAGAATAAGCGTTCTCGCCCATAGGGACCGTCACCCCAGGTTTTTGATTCACATTAATAATAGTTTCCATCTCAGACCCACCTAAAGACTTCTGGCGTAGCGATCAATAATATTGCGTTGAGACTTCCAGGTTCCAAGGGGTGCTGGTGATAGTTCTGGACCGCTGGTAGTTCCGGTAAGCACGTCTACAACTAGGCTAGTAGCGTCATTGCTGGAATCAACAATCATGTCGCGGATGGCTCGTTCTAACTCCGCTGGTTTGGCACACACCTTTTTCTAGCCATTCGTGTATTGCAACAAGGTAAAAAAGTTTCACTACGCCAGCTGGGTAGATGCGTCACCGCCGCGATAGCTGAAGCCTCGGACAGGTAGCGTTCCAAAAAGCTTGGGGACTCAGAGCGCCGCCTGTATTAACTGGTACTGGGGGATCATAGACAATCCACGTCAGGGCGATTTGATTACGGGTTAGCTGCGGAAATTTTGCCTCTGTTGCTTCTGAAATGCGAGCGCCTAAAGTTTCGATTTGTTCGTCTTTGCGGAAAAATGTCATAAAGGAATCCAATCCATGTTGAAATTCTTGTTGTATCTATTGACGAACCTATCTATTGGGTTTTATCTCCTTAGTTAAATTGTGAGATAAAACACACTTATTAGTCGATTTTGTACAGTTTGAGTACAGGCAAGTATAAGACTATAAGGTATGTACAGTAAGGATTTTAAGTCGGAAAAGCAAGTTAAGAAATTTATCAATTCATTAGGAAAAGACAATTAGGCTGAGACACTGTAGGAAGTTACGACGAATTTTTCATGGCATGGGGATTTAAAGCTTGTTTAAGAGCAATGAAACGTAGATATCCCATAGACAAATTTTGAAGTCCCAACCACAGCTAGTCTTATGAAACCAGTGCTGAATACCAACAGATGATCTCCAGTAGCGAGCAGCGCCCTTTGCAGAGGTAAAGCGATCTGGCAACAAAGACTAGCGGTGGCAAGTTGCCTTAGACCAGACTAAAGGCTTTCGTCCCTCCGCGCACCGCATTATTGGGCTACTGGTGACTAGAAGCCTTTTTGACCATGTGCAATCTTTACCTGCAGTATTATAGTTAAAAGCTGCTGGGCTACTAGAAACGTTAAGATTCTCGATCATATTCGGAATTATTAGTAACTTCATACATATGGATAATTAAAACACACTCCGGCTGAATTAGATATAGAAGGGAAACTAGGAAATAGAATCAGCATCACTATTTGCTGTTTAGTTTGGATTTGTAGCCGAATTAATCATGGAAAAAATGAAATCAAAGATTTCGTTGGTATCAAAGATGTGCCTTTAGAGATTAAACAGATTAATATCTTGATTGGTCCTCAAGCAACTGGCAAAAGCGTTGTAGCTAAAGCTCCCGTTCTACTTCAAGAGCTTTGTATCCGAAATCGCTAGTGCAGCAGAAAGATCAAAACATAAAAGGGACTTAGATAAAGGTTTTAAAAGAAGATTTGAGGAATATTTTCCTTCATTTCTTGGGGGAGTGAGAACTTTAGAATTCGTTACTCTATCGAGCAAGAGTTTATTGAAGTTTATAAAAATTCAAGAGCTAAGAAAAATTCGCCAAAGATAGTTTTAATCTACTCGGATTTTTACAAGAATGAATTTACTGAATTTTCGAACTTATGCAGAGGCAAACTGAAAATTTGCTGAACAAGATATGCGTGTTAGTACTTTATCTCGATATGACATTGTTAGTGATATACGGCGCTTTTTTTTGCATAAAGTGACTAAGAACTTGATAGAGTTGCAACGTTTCGCAATTGTATATTCCCTGCAGGGCAGATCATTTTTGCTAACCTCAAAAGTAGCATATTTACCTTCTTGTCTAAGAACAATGCTGTTGATCCATTTCATTGAATTTGGAACTTATTATGAAAATATGAAAAACCCTAATAGCTAGGCAGATTGCGAAGAAGTATAGATGACAAGCACTTGAATAATGAAATAGCTCTTCTAAATAAAAGAATTCTTTGCGGAAAATATCTTCAAGAAGATGGAGAAGATTATCTTGAAATGGATGGAGGCAGGAAGATCAGCATTGCGAATTCTTCGTCTGGGCAACAAGAAACGCTTCCATTAGCTATCATTCTTGGGACAATTGCATTTATGAAACCGAAAACAGGTGGAAGTTCAATATATATTGAGGAACCAGAAGCACATATTTTTCCGGCAGCCCAAAGAGATATGATAGAGCTAATTTCTACAGTCTATAACTCTCGAAAAGATAGCCTTCAGTTTCTAATCAACGCATAGTCCTTATGTTCTAACTGCATTTAATAACCTCCTTCAAGCAGGTTTTTTAGCGATTAATGCAACTGAGGAGAAAATGGAAAAAATATCTCGTTGTGTTCCAGCATCAAGGTTTCTCTATCCAAATGAGCTTACTGTGTACTCACTATCAGGTGGTTATTCTCGATTCTATTCTTGATATTGAAACGGGATTAATAAATACTAACATTATTGACGAGGTATCTAATGAATTAGCAATTCAGTTTGATCACCTTCTTGACATTGATGCATGAGAGATTTTCAAGACTGTGTGACAGTTAGGAGTGATCTAAATGTCGTTGTTTCCGATCCCAGCAGTCGAAACAATCGCAGTAAGTTTCGTTTGCACAATCCAAAACGGGCTTCTGTAAAAGTTGTTCAAATTGATGATTGTGTCATTAAAGGAAGGTGTAAGATGTGACTACTTATTTATCTTGCCGGATGGACAAGAAGTTTATATAGAGCTAAAGGCTCAGATGTTAAACACGCAGTTGAGCAAATTGCTAGATCCATTGATTTATTAGCTTGTAACTGCCAATCGGTTATTAAGCTTTGCTTATTGCGAGCACAAGATGTCCAATTAACTCAGCAGAGATACAGCATTTAAAAGAGAAAGTTTAGGCAAAAATATAATGCTCAACTAACCATAAAAAACGGAGAAATTACTTATATTTATCATTTAGAATAATTGTTCATAATCTTATTTAGAATATTATAAGTGCCTACGGCTAACTAGAACATCATTAATTGAAGTTGGGTGACTTGATGCTGAATTTTAGTAGACAACCTTGCTGTACTACCTGACCGAAAGACAAAGCAGCCCAACTATTTATAGGGCTGATGAAGTCTGTCGAAATACCCTGTTCTAGGTGATTAGACAGATTTTGTCTGTCTAACACTCTAATTTAGGTAATTAGACTGAAACTTTGCAGCCTAACCATCTTAAATGGGTGATTAGACAGGTGCTTGTATTGTATATTACCCTCACCCAGATGGTAAGAGCTGAAAATCTTATATATTGCAATGTAGAACTTGCAGTTTCACTAAACCTCATAAAACAACTGTTTCATCAATCGTCTTAGCTATTTGAGTTTGACTTAATATATACTTGCTGTCTATTGAAGCCCAGAAGCTAGGTAGACGATGTTTTAGGTACAGGGTACTTAAAGAGTATATTGTAGCTTTTTGGTAATGCTAGTGAGCGCTAATGGGATAATTGATTGTCAGCAAGTGTAACTATGGTTTCCTTTGAGCAATTACAAGCAAGTGTCGAGTATAAGTGTTTAACTAACCTGAATTTATATGATTCTCCTAAATGCGATCGCTTGGCAACTCAAGCAGCATCTGGAAGACAGTTGCGTGTTTTAGCACTGGCAGAAAATTGGGCTACCTCTGTCCAGGTATATTTGTGTGAGGATGATTACCCTGGTTGGCTGTCACTGTCAAATCCCAAGGTTAGCAAAACCACTTCTTCCAATTGGGAAATTATTTTAGAACTCAGTTGTCCCAGTTTGCGAATCAAACGAGTTTTATCCAGAACACGCATCTGAAAACACAGAGCAGTAGAGCCTTCGCTAAGTCCACCATTGCCCCGCTCAATAGTTAAGCATATAGGCAACGCAGCACGGCGTTGGTTGGTGGTGAGGGGAATAGCAATGGTAGTGGTTGAGAACTGGGAAACTATGTTGTTTTGGAAGACGATGACAGGGCGAACGCCTGCTTGTTCAAAGCCTTGAGTTGGATTGAGGTCAGCTAGCCAGACTTCACCCCTTTGAAGATGGTTAGTCATGGTTGATCTTCTTTTTGGAGTATTGCTGTGTAGTCGCTCATGCCTGTTTCGGCAAGAGCGCGGTCTTCATCCGCAAACTCCGTAAACAGGGTAGCCAGTTGGGTTGGATCGAGGACAACCCGGCGACGATGCTGACTGCGAAACTTCAAAAAGGCAATAAAGTCAGCAACTTGTTGAAGTTGGTCATGGTCGAGTTGATCTAAATCTTGCTTAAGAGTTTCACTGCTGATTAGCATTGGAAGAAAATAACGGTCAGTAGCCTTCCCTATTGTATTGTGGCTTTTTGGTGATTAAGCGTGATCGCTAATCGGATGATTGCAAGCAAGTGTAGCTATTAGCTTTTAAGATGGTGTTTGCAGTTAAATTCTTTAGATAATTTAACTAGATTAGCAGAAGTGAGTCAGAGTGACCGCTAGTAGCTTACTATGGTTGATTTTGAGCAATTACAAGCAAGTATTGAGTATCAGTGTCAAAATAACCTGAATTTATATGATTCTCCTTCAGGCGATCGCTTGGCAAGTCAGGCAGCAGCTGGACGACATTTGCGTGTTTTGTCAGTGCCGGAAAATTCAGCTACTTCTGTCCAGGTTTGTCTATGTGAGGATGGTTATTCTGGTTGGCTGTCACTGACAGATATTAGGGAATTAGAAATAGCTACCACTCCCTATCAAGCGATCGTGCTTTCGGAAGCTGAAATTAGCACCCGAATACCCGATGTAATTACATTTACCCAAAAGGCGATGCAAGTGCCGAACTATTATCTTTGGGGTGGTACAGTAAAACCAAATTACGATTGTTCGGGGTTGATGCAAGCTGCGTTTGCTGAGTGTGGAATTTGGTTGCCACGCGACGCTTATCAACAAGAAGCGTTTACTATGTTGATTGCGCTAGAGGATCTGCTACCCGGAGATCTTGTCTTTTTTGGTGTCGAAAAAGCAACTCATGTAGGACTGTATTTAGGAGAAGGGCGCTATATTCATAGTTCCGGTCAAGAAATGGGTCGTAATGGCATTGAGATTGATTGCCTTTCGGAACAGGGAGACGAGATCAGTAAGTCATATTATCGACAACTGCGCTGTTGCGGAAGAGTTGTGAAGAGTTACGAACCGCACAGTAGTTGCGAGTAGAAAGCACGAATTACATATTTTGGTGTGAGGCACAAATGTTATCTGAACAAGTTGCAAGGCAAAATGGAACTGCTGCTGAGAAGGTCGTAAAAGTTTCTGTAGTCGTTCCCGTCTACAACGAAGTTGAGAGTTTGCCGCATTTAATTGAGGCGATCGCTACTGCCTTGACCGCAAAAGAATTGAGCTATGAAATTATTTGTGTAGATGATGGTTCTAAAGACGGCTCAGATGAATTTCTCAAACAACAAGCTCAAACTCGTACAGACTTAAAGGCTGTGCTGCTACGCCGCAATTATGGTCAAACAGCGGCAATGGCAGCTGGGTTTAACTACTCTCAAGGCAAAGCCATAGTTACTCTAGATGGCGATCTGCAAAATGATCCTGCTGATATTCCCCTACTGCTTGCCAAGTTAGAAGAAGGTTATGACTTGGTGAGTGGCTGGCGACAGAAACGCCAGGATGCAGCTTTAACTCGCTTACTTCCTTCCAAGATTGCCAACTGGCTGATTGGGCGAATTACAGACGTGAAGTTGCATGATTACGGATGTTCGCTCAAAGCCTATCGCTCAGAACTGGTGGCAGATATGAACTTATACGGCGAGTTGCACCGATTTTTACCAGCTTTGGCATTTATTGAAGGAGCGAGAATTGCGGAACTGCCAGTACGTCACCATGCACGTCGCTATGGTCAGAGTAAGTATGGATTGTGGCGAACTTTCCGAGTATTAATGGATTTATTAACAATTTCGTTTATGAAAACTTTTTTTGACACGCCCGATGCACGTATTTGGGCTGTTTGGTCTAATTTCAATTGTTTTAGGAACCTTATTGGGACTTTACTTAACTTTCTTAAAACTAGGTTTAGGTCAGAGTATTGGCAATCGCCCTTTGCTGACTTTTGCAGTTCTCCTGTTGGTAACTGGAGTGCAATGCTGTTTAGTTTTGGGCTGTTGGCGGAATTATTAATGCGTACTTACCATGAGTCCCAAGGTCCCCCATCTATCGTGTGCGAGAGGTCATCGGAGAAAATATTAAGTAAAGTAACAAATAGTAAGTACATTAATAATTAAATTGAACCTTGAACGTTTTTCATACACTTGATGCCCAACTACGGCGCAACTTGCAGATTTTATTTGGTGCAGGTCTATTATTTTGGTCTAGTTTAGCTTCATTATTGCCAACACTGCCCCTCTATATTGAGGATGTCGGCGCAACAAGGCAACAAATAGGCTTAGTGATGGGCTGTTTCGCGATCGGGCTATTGCTGTTTCGCTCTTTAGTGGGGCGCTTGGCAGATCAACACAGCCGCAAACTTGTTTTACTAATCGGCATGAGTGTAGTAGCGATCGCACCTTTGGGATACCTGATGGTGCAATCTATTCCACTATTGATGGTAATTCGTGCCTTTCATGGCATTAGTATTGCCGCTTTTACTACCGGATATAGTGCTTAGTGCAGACATTGCGCCCGCCCAAAAACGCGGTGAAGTAATTGGCTACATGAGCTTGGTAAATCCGATTGGGATGGCAGTAGGACCAGCGCTGGGTGGCTTTTTACAGGCTGGAGTCGGTTACACTGCCTTATTTCTTTTATCATCTGGACTAGGGTTTATTGGGCTGTGTGTGTACTTGCCAAATCATTAATCCGCCAGCTTGTAAACAAACAGATGTTATTTCTAACCAATTTTGGCGACTATTGGGTAGTCCCCGGATTCGGACGCTGACTTTGGTACTATTAATGGTTGGTTTGGCTTTCGGAGCATTAAGTACCTTTGCGCCATTGTTTATTAAAGAATCTGGAGTGGATTTGAATGCGGGTTTGTTCTATACAACCTGCTGCTGTCGCCAGTTTTAGTGTCAGGCTAATTACAGGTCGTGCTAGTGATCGCTATGGTCGCGGTTTATTTATCACTATTAGCCTTAGCTTGTACACTATAGCGATGCTCATGCTCTGGACAGCTAACAGCGCCGTTACTTTCTTGCTAGCAGCAATGATAGAAGGAGCGGGTGCTGGTATCTTAATTCCGATGATTGCAGCTATGCTCGCAGATCGTTCATTGCCTCAAGAGCGGGGGCGTTTATTTGGTCTATGTATGGTTGGGTTTGATGTTGGAATTCGCGATCGCTGGACCTGTTCTCGGTTCTGTTGCCGAACAAGTCGGCTACCGTAATATATTTGGCTTTGCTAGCAGCTTAACTTTCCTAGCAATTATCATCTTCCTCACTCAATCTAGTAAGGACATACCCCATTCCCTCCGGTTTGCGCTAGGTAAAGGTCGGGATGTCTATGCCTGAGCAATGGCAGTTAATCTAAAGTAAACTACACTCCGAATTCACTGATTTTTAAAGTATCTTCTACCCATGCTCAGAAAGCTTTGAACCTCACACGACTAGAAGTCGCGTGAGGTTCAAATTCTTACCATAAGTCAGCGCTTAATCACTTCAAATGAAACTCAGTTTAGCTACTGTAGCAATGCTGACAATTATATGTTCAGCTTGTTCATTAGGTATTACAACACTTCCTCCAAACAAATCTTCGCCAAATCGATATTCTCCAAATCCCGCACATATTTCACGTTTACTAAAAACTAAGCAATGTCCAGGCTGGAGTTTAGACGCGGCCATTGGTGGTGCGTCAAACTAGTGTGGGATAGGTAACAATGTCGTGCCAATTCCACGAGCGAGTGGTTAATCCTGCCCGTTGTGCTGCTGTGGTTTGGAATCGGCTATGCCGCCAGAACCAGTTGAAGTAGCTCACCACTAACCGAGTAGTTACTTTCGTCTGTTGCCACACCTTGCTAAACTTGTTCTGCCGTCGTCGGGATCGCCATCTTTGAGTTTGTTGTCGCATGATGCAGTTGGTTCGTTCTAATCGCTGTATTCTGTCTTTGCCGAAGGGAAGTTGTTCAGACGGTAAAACTCGTTGATAGCCGCCCCAGTCGTCGGTGTTGAAATGCTTGCAATCAGTTTTGCTGGTGGTGTTGATTACGGTGGTGCTCAATGAACGCATCTGTGTGGAAAGCCGACGCGGGCAGCCAGAATCAAACCACTGGAACCATGATGCAGTTGGTTCGTTCTAATCGCTGTATTCTGTCTTTGCCGAAGGAAAGTTGTTCAGACGGTAAAACTCGTTGATAGCCGCCCCAGTCGTCGGTGTTGAAATGCTTGCAATCAGTTTTCCGGGTGGTGTTGATTACGGTGGTGCTCAATGAACGCATCTGTGTGGAAAGCCGACGCGGGCAGCCAGAATCAAACCACTGGAACTGGCAGGCTTAAACCAATCCCACAATCTCCCACTTCTAGTTCTTGGGTTGAGCAGTGCTTTTGTTTTTTAAGACAAATGACCACATCTGAGTTGCACTCACTTGCGAAAGTTTCTCCCGCTTGGACTTCGCCGTTATGCACTAATTGTGCTTTTTGACTGGCAGCGCGAACAATGCTGACCAAAGAGGAGGGGGGACAAGGAGACAAGGGGGGGGGGGGGGAAGATTAATCAAGCCCCCTGACAAATGGTCTCAAGAAGAGCGACTTTAGTAGCCGTGGAGAGAAACAAAAGAATTGTGCCGAGGCACACAGTGCGCTGTTTTTGGGGCAAATACTTTGTCCCCTTGGTCTCCTAGAGTTTCACTCCAGGAGACCAAGGGCTTCGCCAAAATAACAGCATGAGCCACAAAGCGTCATTATTACAAGCCCCTACGCATCAAGTATGGGTTTCCCCTTGTCCCCCTTCCCTTGTCCCCTTGTCCTCTTCTGTGACGACAGTGTTGTAGGCAAGTCTGGTGGTTCGACTGATGCCCCGCCTCCTACTGCCCTCACGCTTGAGCTTGTAGGACTTGGCGGATTTGTTCAGGACTGATGTGACGACGGTAGTAGAGACTGTCAAAGGATTCAGAAAATGTTTGATGGCAAGCTGGACACAGATAACGTTGATGCCCGTTGGGCATTAAGCCATGTTTATGGGCTTGAGCGTGACCGCACAGGGCATTCCATCAAGTCGCTTCCAGTTGGAGATTACCTCTACTCTATCTATCCCACGTTAATTTGATGCACTACCGCGAAACGTTATGTCGATAGTTACGGGGTTATTTTGGGACACCACTAGAGGTGTCCTTTTTTTCTCCAAAAACGCTCCAGAGTCCTGCCTCTCCAGTGGTAATCGTCGTTGGATGAGATTGTGTTTGTCCGAAGGTTAAAGCATAAGCGAACGGAATCAGCCCCACCATAAAAGACCCCAAAGTCACACAGAGACCAGGATAACTGGGTTGGAGTGGCGGCGATCCGTCATCCATTCTTGGGCTATTGCTCGCCTATTTAATCTTTCTTGCGTATCCATACCAATCTGCACTTGACTTAAATGATTTGTAATTCATTAAATCTAGCAAATTTTCTGTATTTTCAAATACACTTTTTTCTTTATTTAGATAACTTTAATCTATTAAGTAACTGCAACTGGATGGAAAAAACTTAATTTTGTAGGGGGAGCGCGATCGCAGAGCAAGAGCAATTTCCAATTCTGCGGCTATATAGCAATCTGATTTGATTTGTGGGATGGGCATTTTGCCTGTCCAGGTTGGAAGCCTGCACCACATTCATAAATGAAATAAGGACTGCTATATCACTCCTCAAAAGATAAATTTGTAAACATATCTAAAGACAAATATACAATTTTGCAAACTTAACCCAGAGCTTTGTAATAATATCTACAGAATCAATTTTTCACACCGCCCATACTAAAAACAATATTTTTGCTTGTCTAATCCAATTATCCATTGCAATTAATTTTCTTATTTTGGGTTTACACATTGGTATATAAACAACTTTTACACAAAAATTAAGAAATCATAATATAGTTAATCGTAAAATTAATAACTCACAGCTTTAGCATTTTTGGTGCGTTAGACTGCCACAGTTGCTAACTAATTGTTTTAGGCAAAAAGTCTTACATAAAGGCTGTTAATAAAAATTGGATCAAAAAATTATTATAGATAGTAATAATTTGTAATGACCTATACAAAGCTAATATTCAACATCTTATAAATTAAGAATTAAAGAAATGAAACCACTATGGTCTTTAAGAAATTGAAGACCAAAATACATAGTACTGCGATTAAAGAATTATTTGTAGAATTGCAAGCTGGTGCTGCAAAACACTTAGTAATTGAACAACTTAATGCTGAACCTAAGCAAACAAAAGCGGTCTTGGCAATCAAGTAATTTTCTCCACACTTGCAAATCGATGTTCAATTACACGCGAAGTACGGGTGGAGGACTGTAATTTGAGTTTGTTGTGTCCCCATATGGAGGAAAGTTTGACGTGGCTGGAATATTATCATTTAGCGGTCGTTACCGCATCTTACACCTGACTTGGTTCGCTTTCTGTATAACCTTTGCCGTCTGGTTTAACTTTGCTCCTGTTGCCACACTAATAAAAGCAGATTTTGGTTTAACTGAAGGTCAACTTAGAACACTTGCCATTTGTAATGTTGCCTTAACAGTTCCGGCGCGGATTATTATCGGTATGCTCCTGGATCGCTATGGACCTCGGCTTACCTATTCATGCCTGCTGGTTTATACGGTCATTCCAACTCTTGCATTTGCGTTGGCGCAGAACTTTAACCAGTTAGTCTACAGCCGCTTGGCTTTGAGCATTGTTGGGTGTGGGTTTGTGATTGGCATTCGGATGGTGGCGGAGTGGTTTGACTCCCAAGAAGTTGGCTTAGCAGAAGGCATCTATGGCGGCTGGGGTAATGTTGGCTCGGCGATCGCTGCTTGGACTCTCCCCTCTATTGCAGCTGTAACAGCCTTTTTAGCCGCTGGTCAACTTAACTGGCGATTGGCGATCGCTTTCACTGGGATTATTGCTGCTGTCTATGGAGTAATTTATTACTTCAGCGTCCAAGATACTCCTCCTGGCAAGGTTTACCACCGATCCGCCAGCAGCCAAGGGATGGAAGTGACCACTCAAAATGACTTTTGGTTAATGCTGTTCATGAACATTCCCTTAGTTGGGTGTTTGGGTATTATTGCTTGGCGCTTAAACGTACTTAAGTTCATCAGTCCAACTCAACTGAATATCATCTTGTTGCTGCTGGTCTGCTTATATGCGTTCCAATCCTATAACTCCTGGAAAGCAAATGAACACTTGATGAGTGGTAAAAAGCGCTATCCCCCAGAGGAGCGGTATAAGTTTTCCCAAGTAGCACTTTTGGATTTATGCTACTTTGCCAATTTTGGCGCGGAGGTAGCAGCTGTTTCAATTTTCCCGGCGTTTTTTCAAGGTAACTTTGGATTGACGGCAGCGCTAGCAGGGGCAGTTGCTGGAACCTATGGAGTCATGAACTTAATCGCCCAGCCAGGAGGTGGCTTGATCTCTGACAAGATCGGCAGCCGGAAGTGGACGCTGGTTGCGCTACTCGCTGGCATGGGTATTATCTATCTGGTGTATGCCGGTGTGATTTTTAGGTTAGCGCTCCCCATGGGAGTTATCATGACCACGATTGCCGCCTTCTTTGTTATGGCATCACAAGGTGCGACCATCTCAATTGTGCCTTTGATTAAGCGGCGAGTAACTGGTCAGATTGGTGGAAACGTCGGCGCATACGGCAACGTAGGATCAATTATTTTCCTTACCGTCTACAGCCTCTTACCTCCGGGGGATGTAGGAGATCGGCTCTTTTTTCAGATGCAGGGGATTGTTGCCTTAATGGTGACCTTCCTTTGTGCCTTCTTGCTCAAGGAACCACAAGACTCGCACGAAGAGAATGAGCTCGAAGTGATAACCCCTGGAGTTGCTGTTTCAAAACGCCAAATTTAATGGCAATGCGTCCAGGTGTTGCCGTGCTGCGATTATCGCGCTGTGTCTCGTACAGAGGAATTAATCTTAAAGAAATACCATGTCGTCAACTACTCCAAATCAAACAACAGCGAACCCTCCGGACTACGCTAACGCCACTATCAATCCTGATTTACAGGGCAACCTAGCAAGAGTCCTGAGCTTGCCTATCGGCAAATGATTTTCTATTCAGTAATCATTGGAATTGCTGGGGGATTAGTCGCAACTGCTTATTACTACGTGCTAGAAGCAGGTATACATCTTGTCTGGCACACGCTGCCAGACTTGCTAAAACTTTACTTCCCGACACTGGGTTCCTCCGGGAATTATGTGTGGATAGTTACTACTATCGGCGGATTTCTTGTCGGGCTAACCCTACATTACATGGGTCTTCCTGGTGAAGTTGCCTTTGTCGTTGATAAAGTCCACGATCAGGGCGGATTGAGCTGCGGCAAACCCCAGCAATGATTGTTGCTTCATTAATTTCAATTGCATTTGGTGGCAGTGCTGGACCAGAAGCCCCGCTTGTGCAGGTTAATGGTAGCTTTGGAGGTTGGTTAGGTGAGAAGTTAAAGCTAAGCGCTGCAACAATCCGCGTGCTTACTTTCTGCGGGATGAGTGCTGCACTCGGTGCTTTTTTGAGTACCCCCCTCGGTGGCGCACTCTTCGCCCTAGAACTCCCTCATCGACGAGGATTGGAATACTATGAGGCGCTGATTCCGGCTGTGTTGAGCGCGATCCTCAGCTTTTTTGTGTTTCGATTTTATACAGGGTTGACAATTGGTGGGATGTACCACTTTGCGGCTATTCCCAACTCACGCTGATGAATCTAGCTGAGGGCGCACTACTTGGGATTCGGTGCTGTAACTGCCGTTATTTTTGTTGTTGTGTTCCGCAGTATTGGGTATTTGAGTGAGCACATAGCGCACTATGTAATTCTGCTGGCTACGTTGGGAGGGTTAGCGATTGGACTAATTGCTTATCTGTTTCCCCAAACGCTGTTTTTTGGCGAAAAAGAGATTTCAACTATCGTAGAAACAGGTTCTACGTTTGGAATTACAATGTTGCTAGCGATCGCCGCAGCTAAAATGCTAGCAGTCAGTTGTACTCTCACTCTGGTTTCCGCGGCGGATTCATCTTTCCCCCTGTTCTACATTGGTGCAGCAGTCGGCTTGGCAGTTGCTCTGGCTGTACCCCAAATCCACCCGACAATCGGCATGATCTGTATGATGGCTGCGGTGAATGTAGCAATAACTAAAACGCCAATCAGTACCACTGTAATTCTTAGCGTACTTTCTGATACGGCAATGGTTCCCGTAATTGTAATTGCCAGTTTTGTTAGTTTCCTGTTAACTACTCGGGTATCATTGATTCATACCCAGCGATCGCGCAATGTCTCCGCCGAAGAATCGGGAAGCATCTCTGCAAGTGTAGGCGAAATTTTTTTTTCTTAAGGTAAGGGATTCTTATATACTCTCCGTAAAGCTGCTACAGCCTTTAATAGCCTTTCCTGCAGTTCTAGGCAAGCGTTGAGGGTACTCTCGATAATTAACTGCCTGCCCTTCTTGGACAAGAGCCGAGTTGATTGAAATTATCTTTGTAGACCTTAGCAACAGAACAAATATAGCGAGCTGTGTCTGCCACTCTTGGGGCTATCTGTTGACCTATTGGTAACAGTTGTCTAAACCGCTCGACAAGCTGCCTTACCAAATCGGGCTTAGGCAGATTCAGGGGCATCTACACAGTCCCTTTCAGGGAGGTTTTAACCTCAACAAGTTTTTGCAACACAACCGGGCGCAGTCGCTTACCGTTTGTGCCATCGTAATTGTGTTTAGCCGACCGAGGCTCTTCCTGGGGTTGCCAAACGTCATGCTGGAGCTTGTACTCCAACCAAGCCACGCAAAACAGCACCCCACCTAAAGAGGAAAAGCAGTATAATCAAGCACTAGCACAATTACGGGTTCGAGTCGAGCACGTGATTCGCCGCCTCAAGATTTTTCACATCTTTTCGGGACGTTATCGCAACCACAGAAAGCGGTTTGGCTTGCGCTTAACGCTGATTGCTGGCTTGCTGAACTACGAACTAGCATATACCTCATGATTCATGGGAATGATTTAAAATAGTATATATAACTACATTTTTGCTTATTCTTAGCCGTTGATTTGGGAGATAGCAAAGTGATTCAAAGCATGAAAAGGACAGTTAATACCGCTGCTGATTTAGACCGATTTGTATCTGAACTGAATCGAGACGGAATTTGTGTTATTCGTGGTCTCTTCGACGAATTGATTGAGGAGTGGGCACAAGCTTTTTTGATTCGTTGTTCCAAGCGTGTCAAAATCGGCTAGGTGGGCTTGCCCTCGCGAACAAGCCCGCTACTATCTCACTTTGCCCTGGATTCTCCCGTTCGTAACAGAGGTGTTGCCTTTAATCCCAGTAGTCGCAAGTGTTTGCATTTTAGATGTCATTGTTCGCTCAGAGGTACGTGATGAGTTGCATTCTAAGGCTTTGACGTTCCGGTGCCTGGGCTCGGATTATCAGAAATTCACTGGACTATCGCCCTCTGTGCTCGGATCCAATGGCCAGCGCTAAAACTCCATACCTTCCGCAATCGATCAACTCCAGCAATCGAAGTGCAACGAAGAACCTGGACCGTTTCAGATGAGCTCATTAACGCACCTCCGCGTCTGCTCACACAGGATGAAAGGAGGGCACCTATTAAAAAAGGGTGCCTAGTGAGATTTCCATAGAATGCGCACACATAGAATGAAGATTATGATAATAATGAAGATTTTCGGACTACTAGCGCTTCCTGAGACTCACTAGGCTCGAACCAATAAACCAAGAGGACCAATGGGCAATTCATAGGTTGCATGTCACGACAACACACACCAAGTAGATTTTGACTCTGCCGCTGGACAATTATCAGAATACCTTGAACTGAAGGTCAGACGATTCCTGCAGTACTGCTAGGCTAATTGGAGCAGTTGCACAGCAAACGGAAAGGATCTAGCCGCGTAACTTTCAAATTGCTAGACTCGATTTCACTTTTACCTAAGGCCTGAAAGAGCCGAAGAAGAATCCTAGGACAAGTTGAAACTGAGAAGATCAGAAGAAGATTTGATAGAAATATTCCATCATAAAGAAGAAGTTCTGTCCTACTGTGGCGATCTTTTAATATTAGTTGTACTTGTGAATACAATTAGCGATACTTGAGCCTACGCCTGAAACCACTACTGAAAAACGAACATACCAATCCTGTAGCCCGAAGGTTATTTCGCCGATCCGCGCCGTATCTATGATTGGCGCACTTTGGAAGGTCCACTGTGTCGCCAAATGCAGGACGCTACTACTGCTTTTACGATGGCGGACGCTGGAGACCGAGAACTACAGGTAGATATGGAGTTACCAGATAACGTACTGGGACCCTACTCTGACACAGGCAATGAGGCGAAACCGCGCGTGCTGCGCTCTGTTCCTGGTCGTGTTCTGGGTCCCGGTCACAACTCAATCATTCTCGGTCCGGATGGGTCAGATTGAAGAGTACTTGTTTACCATGCTTGGGACACAAACATGAAGGCACGGCGGATGTTTTTGGACAAACTAATCTGGACACTGGATGGTCCGCGCTGTAGGTCCTACCTGGACACCGCAAACGATTAGCAGCAAATGAATCCAAGACAGGCACCTGTTTAGCAGCCCACAAAATGGAGTTGGTACAAAAGCTAAGGAAGCTAAGTAAGGTTAAGTTCTTGTTGCGCCGTCTGTTCACTTTCTATGACCAAATCTAACTCGTTTTAAGTAGAGTTACTATGAGGATCAAATTATCCTACGTTGTTTCACTTTTAGCAGTATCCGACTTGGGACTGCCACACTACTATTTTACTTGTAGAGTTCTAGCTTTAGGGCTATCAAGGTGTGCCTCTCGCCAAGAACTAACAGCACCAGTTGTTCCAAAGTAATGCTCTAGTTCAGGTAAATTAACTATGAATGTCGAAGGTATTTCTAATACGGCTGTAACTGAGCTTCGAAAACTTGCCCCAGGCGTGAATACGAAGCTATTTGATGGTAGAAGCCCCAAAGGGGCATTAATCTAACTCGACGCAAAATTAGGCTCAAAAAATAAGAATCACTAGAGATAGCTACATCTATGGACTAAGTGTTGGAGGCTCTATTAGCCTTAAGCGACAATTGAGTAGCACTAATGGCGGCTGCTATAGTGAATTTGGGCAGGACTACTGTGCTAGATGCTAATAATTTGACTAACTAGAAATATATTTCCATTCGTGGTGATGAGCTACGTTTATGACATAATATTAATGCCATTCGGTTATTAAAGCTAAAATTAGAAGAATGCAACTACTCCAGTAACAATGTTCTGATTACATTACTCATCTAAGTCTTTAAGAAACTGGATTTGTCAAAGCTAAACTCTTGACCCAAGAAAGAAATAATTTTTTCTGTGTCATCAAAAGCATTTTGCAAACAGGTTGAAGCTCAGGAGAGGGAGTTATATTAAATAAGATATCCTTACCAACTATTTTAGCTTCTCCCAGTTCAAGCCGTTTAGTCTGAAGATTAATAATTTGCGGTCTGATTCTCATATTCTTGGCAAAGCTGGAGGTCAGTCAACTGAAGTGAAGGAACAATTTTTTGAAGCTTTTTTAAGAAGAACCTCTTGCCAATTAGAGGAATATCATAAAGATAATTTTTTTGAGATATTGCCAGATTATTTTTTCCGACAGGATATTGAAGAAGCTGATAAAAGCATTAAGACTGATTCCAACTGTTCTAAAATAATCGAAAATAGTAGCGTAGTTACGTTTCTCTAATAAGAGAGTAACTTTGGCAGTAGGACCAAATCTAGTCTTACTTGAGTCATGAACTTCTGAATCTCCATGAATGGCAGCCCAAAGGTATTTTCTTAAGTTGCACGGTATAAACTTTCCCATTAAGAACGCCTGGTGCTAAGTAAAAACTTCCAATACGTCCAGCAGTGCAAAATCTTTTCCATTAACCTAAAGATTTAGCAAATAGTAAACTATACGCTCCAGTTGCAAAAACAACCACTTTAGCAGCAACCACTCCTCTGCTAGTATAGATATGGTATAGCTCTCCTTCTTTTTCAAGCCTATTAACCTTTGTTGCCATCATTAAGTCAATTGATTTTGTGGAATGCTCAATTGATTTATTTAAAAAAAAGACTTGTAGCTTCTGAAAGTCTATTGTGTAACCGTCTTCATGAAAGAAAGCAAGAAGATCTTATGCAAACGCGCGGTTTTTTACTAAATTAGGTTCAATTATTTGAATTTCTTCTCTACTAACCAATCTTAATTTAGGAAATAACAATTTAAATTCTTTGTATCTCTGCTGAAGCTCCTCCATCTGTTTTTTTCCTACAGCTAAAACCATTTTGTGATATTTACTATAAGTTTGTTGCTGCGGGTCGTTTTTTAAAATGTAGTTTTTAACTAAATCAGCAGCCCTTCTCACTGTCTGAGCTTTTTTCAAAGTGTAATTTGTTTCTATATCTCCAAAATGGAGAGTCTGACTATTACTATTCTTATGAGAATTGACTAAAGCAACTTCTTGGTATTTTTCGATTAAAACAATATTATTTATGTTGGTATAATTGCTCAAGCTATAGAGCAAGGCAGTTCCAGATATACCGCCACCAATGATAGCTACTTCATAGATATTATTTTCAGATTGTGCTATGTGTTGATTACTATGTTGATTACTATATGGAAGTTCCGAGCTATTTTGATTAATTGTCATCACGAGCTTTCCCTTAAGTCAATTTAGTTAAGCTTGTATTCAAAATATGAGTTACATAACACTATTTTCTTATAAAGTTACTAACTTAAGAAAGTAGATTTTGTAGTTTATCTAGCTGAATGTGAGCCTGAATGTATAGTTGTATAAAGAAGCTCACCGTAACTACATATATTGTTATTGGATTTACATAAAAGAGTAGGAAAAATGGCTTAAAACAGTCTCACAGCTTGCATTTTATGTCGGTCTCGATAGGAGTAACGTAGCGTGAAAGGCTCTGCTGCGTATCAAAAGCAGACTACTCCCTTGACCTTTCTTGATTACGCCTGGGCTGTCGCTACGAGGTAATTCATAGATTAAAAATAAATACTGTAACGAATTTTACAAAATGTTTGTTTTCTTTATAAAAGAGTCTAGACTACATATAGATATTGGGTTTGCGGAAATACCGTAATTGCGAGAAGACAGTATGGTTTCACCGTCGCTGCTACCACTGGAGGCTCCAACGCCAGCACACATCTGCCCCTTCGACCAAACCTGTAGCTATCTAGAGCAGGCGGCGCGAGAGTTACAGCTCGACCAAGGTTTGCTGGCAATCCTGAGTAACCCCCGCAAGGTAGTCACCGTCTCAATCCCTGTGAAACTGGATAGTGGTGAAGTGCAGGTTTTGGCAGGACATCGGGTGCAGCACTGTGATGTTCTAGGTCCCTACAAAGGTGGACTTCGTTACCACCCAGCTGTAACACTGCGAGAGGTGTCAGCCCTGGCAATGCTCATGACCTGGAAATGTGCGCTGCTAGGCATTCCCTACGGTGGTGCTAAGGGAGGAATTGCTTTGGAACCAGCACACTACAACATAGGTGAGCTAGAACGGATTACTCGTCGCTACACCAGCGAGTTAATCAAAGATATTGGACCAGAAGTGGACATTCCTGCACCAGATATGGGTACTTCTGCCCGTGAGATGGCTTGGATAATGGATACCTACTCAATGAATATTGGACACGCTGTGCCGGGAGTTGTCACCGGCAAGCCAATTTCAATTGGTGGCTCTCGAGGACGAGAACTTGCGACTGGACGTGGCGTGATGATTATTGTCCGCGAGGCTCTGGCAGAGAGAGGTAAGTCACTTGTTGGAGCGCGAGTAGTTATTCAAGGCTTTGGGAATGTAGGGAGCGCTGCGGCTTTATTACTGCATCAAGCTGGAGCTAAAATTCTGGCTGTTTCAACGGGTTCAGGCGGCATCTTTGCAGAAGCAGGTCTAGACATCCCAGCTTTGAAAGTCTATGCTGTGGCAAACAGTAAGCGGATTGCCGTCCCTGAAGCAGTACCAATTACGAACGCTGAACTACTAACTCTGCCCTGCGACGTTCTGATTCCAGCAGCCTTGGAAAACCAGATCACTCACGAAAATGTGAATCAGATCCAAGCATCAATTGTTGCAGAAGCTGCTAATGGACCAGTAACTCTGGAGGCAGACCAAGCGCTCTTAGCGCAGGGTGTGACGGTGTTACCAGACATCTTGACTAATGCCGGAGGGGTGGTTGTAAGTTACCTGGAGTGGGTACAAGGTCTTTCCTACGTGTTTTGGGATGAGGAGCGTGTCAACCGAGAAATGGAAGCCTTAATGGTATATGCCTACCGCCACGTCGTTCAGGAGTCGAAGGTGCGGCAGGTTTCTCTGCGGATGGCGGCTTACACGCTAGGCGTAGGTCGCATTGCTCAGGCACTTACTGACCGAGGTCTGTATCCTTAAGCAGTGCCAAGATACTGACCAAGACCTTATACCCAAGCGAAAATGGTAGCTGCTTCTAGGTGCTTATTAAGTTGATTTTAGCAGGCGCTCTTTATTCATCGTCCAAGTGCATTTGATACCTCAATTGGCAAATAGTTCCTAAAGTAGCCCAAATTATGCATTAAGTGTATCTGTCTGTATCTTGTCCGCTGGAAATTAATAATATGTCTCGTGCATCATGATAAAACTCGCTGCCTCCCACTAGTACTGCTCCTGTTCTCCAAGCAGTAGACCTAGCAAAACTTCTATCAAAGGTATTTCTAATGCTTGCTGCAACTGCCTTAGAGAAACTACCTTAGTGTCACTCTGCTGCATCTAGAGAGCGATCGCCTTCTACAAAGTTTAACTTGAAGGAGCATGGCGTAGAGGTCACCATAGCAGAAGTAGAACCAGCTTGGCAAAACGGCTATGCAGAACGGTTA
>JAUJND010000056.1 GCA_030446505.1 Chroococcidiopsidaceae cyanobacterium YX2bin18
CGTTGCCTCGTATCTATGGGTGGGGGAATCACACTATCTGGAACCAGCACTCAAAACAGGATAGAAGCAAATTGGGTGATAAGGACGATTAGGCAGCTTGAGAACCAGATAATTCAAAACCAGGAAGCTCTTGAAGTAGTATTCAAGAGTAAGTATGGAAAGAGTTGGTACGATCTGAAATTCAAGCTGATATCTTTTGGATTAGTGGTAAGAGTTGAAGAGGTAACAACAGGCGAAGTCGTTGATTTAGACAGATTCAGTTATTAACTGCTTCAAATCGATATCCCCGATTACCGGAATCAATAGCCCTAAACGCAGCCGCAGCGCTATCCATCATCTGTCCAGTGTTCAGTAGTCACTATTTTTAATTCTCACTATACTCATCTGGTCTAGTGGGATTAAATTGAACTCGCCAAATTTCACCCCGTCGAGGCTGGCTAATCGTCATCCCAGTTATTGTCTTCTACATATTCCTCAATCCACTCCATCTCCTCAGCAGCAGGGACAAAGTATTCTGCTATAGCTGCAGCTTGCTGTGCTAGCAAATCATTACATTCTGCTACTGGCAGATTTAGCAAAGCACGTAGGGCGCTTATTTGCTGTTCGGTTATATCAACCGGATGTAAATTAGCTGACTGTTCCATCTGAGCGTTATGCATTAATCCTTTGTTCTCAGTCATGGTTAATGCCTAGTAGCAAGTCTGATGAAAGTAATAAATTAGTTACAGTTTAGCTTTCAGTGAGATTGCTTTTCCCTCATCTAAACTTTTATTTCTCTGCTTGAATCACTTGTAAACTACCACCTGCTTTTAAAGTGCGTAGGGGTTTGCCCTCGCCGCAGGCATCGCACTGCTTAAATCCTGTTTCTGCCAACAATTCAACCAAGTCAGTTTTTAGTAATTGCCAAGCTGTCTCAGTTTCAAACAACAGCAAAAATAGTGATATTCCTGGCAAAAATAGCGGATTAGTAGGAGTATGAAAATCTACTAGGGCAAATACTCCACCTGGTTTCAGCACTCGGTAGACTTCTTTGAGAATTTGTCGTAGCTGATTAAATTCCATTTCATGCAGTGCCACGCTTGTATGCACTAAATCAAATTGATTGTCAGCAAACGGTATTGCTTCCGCGAAACCTTCGATATACTCAGCTTGAGGAACATTTTGCCGCGCCCGGTTCAAAGACAGAGGTGAAGCATCTAGTCCTGTGACATCCTGGGAGTATTGCACCAGTAACCCAGTTACCTGACCACTACCGCAACACAGGTCTAGTACCTTGGTTTCTGGACAAATAGTTAAACCTTGTAAAGCTAACTGGCGAAATTGGGCTACTCCGCCTACACTCAGAGCAGCCAGACGCGCGATCGCATCATATAGCCATTGATAGCGGTAGCTCCAGTCTCTGAAAATTGTTGCCATTGCATAACTCCTGATGTTTAATTAATACATTTAATAAAGATATATTGCTAAACTTAGTAACAAATCTGAAAAGACTAGGGCGTTGTAAGTGCTATGGGTCGTGTTGGGGTTTTATTACTTAATCTCGGTGGACCAGATCAATTAAAAGATGTTGGTCCCTTTCTATTTAACCTGTTTGCTGACCCGGAAATTATTCGCATACCCTTTCCGGTATTGCAAAGACCCCTAGCCTGGTTTATTTCCACCCGGTGAACTAAGACATCTCAAGAAAATTATCGCCAAATTGGGGGTGGCTCTCCCCTGCGGCAAGTTACGGAAGCGCAAGCACAGGCACTCCAAGCAAAGTTGCTCTCAATCGGACAAGAAGCCAAGACATATGTGGGAATGCGTTACTGGCATCCTTTTACCGAAGAAGCGATCGCTGCTATCAAACGCGATCAGATTGAACGGCTAGTAATTCTGCCTCTGTATCCTCAATTTTCCATCAGCACTAGTGGTTCCAGTTTCCGGTTACTCCAAAGAATCTGGCTAGAAGACCCAAAACTTGAGCAAATTGAATATACTGTTATTCCTTCCTGGTACAAACAGCCACATTATCTTCAAGCTATGGCTGAATTGATTACTGAAGAACTCCAGCAATTTGCCAATCCCGACGCGGTTCAAATTTTCTTCAGCGCCCACGGTGTTCCCCGGAGCTATGTTGAAGAAGCAGGCGACCCTTACCAGCAAGAAATCGAGGACTGTACTGCCTTGATTATGCACACGCTTAATAGGACAAACCCGTATACCTTAGCTTATCAAAGCCGAGTCGGACCAGTAGAATGGCTCCAGCCCTACACCGAGGATGCGATTCAAGAACTAGGCGCAAAGGGTGTAAAAGATTTACTTGTTGTTCCAATTAGCTTTGTCTCTGAACACATTGAGACACTACAAGAAATTGACATCGAGTATCGAGAAATAGCAGAACACTCAGGCATCCACAACTTCCGTCGCGTACCCGCTCTCAATACCCATCCTTTATTTATTAAAGCGCTGGCAGAGCTAGCTGTTGATGCACTCAATTCTCCTAACCTTAAATTGTCTCAAGTGACACAGCTAAAGAAAAAAGTCAAAATGTATCCCCAAGAGCGTTGGCAGTGGGGTATAACTACATCAGCTGAAATATGGAATGGTCGTACTGCTATGATTATTGGCTGTATTGCACTGTTGATAGAATTGGTTAGTGGTCGTGGGCTGCTGCACTTTGTTGGAATTTTATAACCAAAATAGGGGTAGGGGCAAAGGAAGTTCGCTCTACTCAGCCTTTTCAAACTAAATCAGGGTTGATGGTGCTTATCAGAACTCTGGCGCAAATACCAGCGATGTAGCTCCTTATAGCTACGAAATGCTAACCCTAAAAGGATTAAAAGCAATTAGTCCTCCTACTTGAGGAGCTTTAAAAGCAAAAAATGTCAGGGAAATACATAAAAAATCTTGGATAAAGACAATCCACAGTGGTAAGCCACGCCAGCGATAAAACCAGCCAGCTTGGACAAGTTGTAGTAGGAAAGCAAAAAAGCCTCTATTACCCCAATTAGGCAGATAGGAACTTCTGTAGCCTTAGCAGCAGCGATCGCCAAAATTGCTCCAACAATAGGACTAGATAATAGCTGAACAATTTGCAATACTCGCTGAAACAACAGCTTTTTGGCAGCAAACACCTCAACTAATGACCGAAGCAGTTAGGATAACAAGAGTAAAGCGTGGCGGAATTTTAGACAAGAGTGGAACGTCAGACCAAAGATTGTCACCCTCCAAGAGTCCACTAGAAGCAGAGGTATGGCAATTTTTATTCCCGCCGCTGCTGAAGCAGAAAGTGCAGCTAGCAGTTCAATCATAGCTATATAAATGCGCTTAGTGACGATCGCTAAAATCAAAGGCTGGTTAGTTATGACAAACCTTTAATAATTCCAGTTTTACGTTTTTGCTCAGTAATTGACTGGTGGAACTTGTAACAAATTGAGCGGCGATTCCCTTACTAGTAGTAATTCATTAAATTCCCTAACCGTTGGTAAATCTGCTCTAGGTGTTTCGAATGTTGCTGCGGATCAAAGCAAGTCTTAATTTCTTCAGGAGACAGTAGTAGAGTAACACGGGTATCCTGAGTAATTAGTCATGGAAATTACCTTCTGGTTGGTTCCAAGCTTGATGAGCGCAGGATTGGACAACTGTATAAGCCTCCTCTCGGTTCATACCCTTGGAGACCAGAGCAAGCAAAACTTTCTGACTGAAAACAACACCCCATAGCAATTCATATTGCGCTCCATGTTCTGGGGATAGACTAGGAGATTTTTTACCAAGTCAGTTATTTCTATAACCATGGAGGTAGTCAAAATGCAAGTGTCAGGCAGAATTACTCGCTCAACAGCGCTATGAAATATCACGCTCGTGCCACAAGGCAACGTTTTCAAGGCGGCAACAGCATGACCTCGGACAATCCGCGCGATTCCTGTCAGTCGTTCTGAGCGGATAGGGTTGCGCTTGTGTGGCATGGCAGAAGAGCCTTTCTGACCTTTGGCAAAAAATTCTTCTACTTCAACACATCAGTGCGCTGTAGATTGCGAATTTCTACAGCAAACCGCTCAATAGTTGCCCCCAAAAGAGCTAACTGTTGCACGTAATCGGCATGGCGATCGCGTGAAATTACTTGTGTAGAGGCAGTATCCGCTTGTAATCCTAATTTTTGACAAGCAATTTCTTCTCTCGCGGCTCAATATTCGCGTAAGTTCCTACCGCACCGGAAATTTTGCCTACAGCAATATCTTGACGCAGACAGGTGAGGCGATTTTGGCTTCGCAATACTTCTGCTAACCAGCCAGCTAGCTTAAAGCCAAACGTAATTGGTTCAGCATGAATGCCATGCGATCGCCCGATCATCACCGTATAACGATGCTGTTGCGCTTGAGTACGAATTGTTGCAACTAATTCTTCTAATCGCTGGAGCAATACATCTAGACTGGCAACTAACTGAAGCGCTAAAGCTGTATCTAGCACATCTGAACTGGTTAACCCTAAGTGAATATAGCGTCCAGCATCGCCTACATATTCATTGACATTAGTAAGGAAGGCGATCATGTCATGGCGGACTTCAGCCTCAATTTCTAGGACACGCTTAGGATCAAAATTCGCCTTTGCTTTAATTTCTGCAACTGCCTCAGCCGGAATGTAACCTAGTTCAGCTTGAGCCTCACATACAGCAATTTCTACTTGCAGCCAAGTCTTAAGTTTATAAGTTTCCGTCCACAGCTCGCCCATTTCAGGCAGGGTATAACGCTCAATCAAAATCTACTACAGAATACAACTGTCATATTGTACCGCCCATGACTATGCGATTAAGCTTTATCTATTGTGACATATCGTCCGTAGACTGATAGTCCGTAGAAACTCATAATCGGCACATGAACGCATCGAGAAAAAGATTCTTTGTGCCTTGGGCTACCTCGTGAAGCAACGGCGGACAGCGCTAGGAATCTCACAAGAAGAGCTTGGACTACGCGCTAACTTAGACCGTACTTACATATCAGGAGTAGAGCGTGGAGTACGAACCCTTCCCTCTCTGCTCTTGTCAATCTTGCTAGTGGCTTAGGGATTACCGTGTCTCATCTTCTCAATGGACTAGAAGCCAAGATAACCACACAGAATGGAAAAAATCAAGATTCACCGTGAGCGTCGCCATAGTAAAGCATTTGAACGCTACCTGGACGTGACCTTCAATTACGATAGAGAGAACTTGTGGGAAGGAGCAATTCCTATTGAATATCGTCGCACTGGAACTGACTTGTCTGAGCGTTCAGAGATCGATCTCTTTATTAGAGAACAAAGATAGTTGTATCGCTTCCATCAGTTTTGCAGACTTAATTGTGACATATAGTCTACATTATATCAATCTTCTACTGCATTCTGTCTATTGTGCGATACTGAATCGCCTCAGCGACGTGGTGAGTTTGGAGATTTTCATCTCCGGCTAAATCAGCAATAGTCCGCGCTACTTTGAGGACGCGATCGCTTGCCCTTGCTGAAAGCCCTAATTTACGAATCGCTCCTTCTAGCAAAAAACGGGAAGCATCATCTAGCTGACACCACTGTTGCAGATGACGGCTTTGCATTTCCGCGTTGGAACGTATAGTGGGTTCTGCTTTAAACCGTGGACGAGCGTGATCGCGCGCTGACTGCACCCTAATCCTTACTGGTGCTGATTCCTCTCCACCTGGCTGTTGTGTAATCTCCTCTGGCTGCAAACGATTAACAGCAACCTGCAAATCAATCCGATCCATCAACGGACCAGAAAGCTTTGCCCAGTATTGTTCCCGCTGTCGAGGTGAACAAGTGCAAGCTTGAATAGAATCGCCAAAGTACCCACAAGGGCAGGGGTTGGTACTTGCCACCAATGTAAACTGGGCGGGAAACATTACTGATTGACGAGTGCGGGAAACAGTGATGTATCCATCCTCTAATGGTTGGCGCAGGAATTCCAACACATCACGCTTAAACTCCGTGAGTTCATCCAAAAACAGTATGCCTCTATGAGCCAAAGAAATTTCCCCTGGTCGGGGAAAACTACCACCACCTACTAGAGAAGGCCCAGAAGCAGAGTGGTGGGGACTGCGAAACGGGCGGAGGCTCACTAGTGAGCCTCTATTTTTAAGTAACCCAGCAACAGAGTAAATTTGAGTTACTTCCAAAGCTTCTGCAAAACTTAAAGGCGGTAGAATTCCTGGTAAGCGCCGCGCTAACATTGTTTTCCCACTCCCTGGCGGTCCGACAAAAATTAAATTATGTCCTCCCGCTGCGGCAATTTCTAAAGCCCGACGGGCATGAGCTTGACCCTTGACATCTTTTAAATCTGCCCCAACCAACTGAGATTGATGCAGCTCCTCCCGTCTATTCAATTGAACAGGTGTATATCGATTTGGATGATTTAGAAAGTCTGCTACCTCAGACAGATGTTTAAAACCGTGAACCATAAGTCCTTCAACCACCGCAGCTTCCTGGGCATTATCAATTGGGACAACTAAACCGGAAATGCCCATAGTTTGAGCAGCTGCTGCAATAGGTAAGACACCGGAGACTGAACGTAAAGTCCCATCCAAGGAAACTTCACCTACAAATAGATAATCTCCTAATAATTGAGCGCTTACTTGCTCAGAAGCAGCCATGATTCCGACACTGATTGGCAAATCAAAGCTTGGACCTTCCTTGCGTAAATCCGCTGGCGTTAAATTAATCACTATTTTCCGCATCGGGAAAGCATACCCAGCATTCTTCAACGCCGCCTTTACCCGTTCACGAGATTCCTGCACAGCTGTATCGGGTAAGCCTACCACTACAATTCCTGGCAATCCACCGGACACATCAATTTCAACACCCACTTTCAGCGCGTCTATACCTACGATTGATGCACTCCAAACCCTGGCTAACATTTGCTAACTGTTTATTCCACAACAATAACCCTTTAGAATCTCTAACAGAATTACTGGTGATCAGCATGAGTGAAACTACAGAGACAATTTTCAGCAAAATTATGCGTCGGGAAATTCCAGCTGAGATTGTTTATGAGGATGATTTAGCGATCGCATTCAAAGACATTCATCCTCAAGCCCCCGTTCATATCCTCGTCATTCCTAAAGAACCCATCCCTCAGCTAGCTTCAGTTGAATCTAAAGATCACGCCCTGATGGGACACCTTTTATTAACTGTTAAGCGCGTTGCTCAACAGGCTGGACTCAACAACGGCTATCGTGTTGTGATTAACACTGGTTCTAACGGCGGACAAACTGTCAACCATTTACACTTGCATATCCTTGGCGGGCGACAAATGACATGGCCCCCAGGCTGATCCCCAAGAAAAGTAAATGACACAGATAAGAAAATCTTAACATTTAGGAGATTTACAAATCTATATAAATCTTCTAAGCTATTGAAAGGTAGAAAAACAACCTACCTATAATTCACAAAAATAGATTCAGCAATCATAAGAACAATGACAACAACAATACAGCGCCGAGAAAGCGAAAGCTTATGGGAGCGGTACTGCAGCTGGGTAACATCAACAGAGAACCGACTATACATCGGGTGGTTCGGAGTATTGATGATCCCAACCCTACTAGCAGCAACAACGTGCTTCATCATCGCGTTCATAGCCGCGCCACCAGTAGACATTGACGGCATCCGCGAACCAGTAGCGGGGTCACTAATCTACGGCAACAACATCATCACTGGAGCAGTAGTACCATCATCAAACGCCATCGGGTTGCACTTCTACCCAATATGGGAAGCAGCATCACTAGACGAATGGCTATACAACGGTGGACCATACCAGCTAGTAATATTCCACTTTTTAATCGGAGTATTCTGCTACATGGGAAGAGAGTGGGAACTATCCTACAGACTAGGAATGCGCCCATGGATAGCAGTAGCCTACAGTGCACCAGTAGCAGCAGCAACAGCAGTATTTTTAATCTACCCAATCGGACAAGGGTCATTTAGCGACGGGATGCCCCTGGGGATATCCGGTCAATTCAACTTCATGCTAGTGTTCCAAGCAGAGCACAACATCTTGATGCACCCATTCCACCAGCTAGGAGTAGCAGGAGTATTTGGGGGAGCATTATTCAGCGCCATGCACGGGTCACTAGTAACATCGAGCCTAGTACGTGAGACAACCGAAAGCGAAAGCCAAAACTACGGCTACAAATTCGGACAAGAAGAAGAAACATACAACATCGTAGCCGCCCACGGATACTTTGGTAGATTAATCTTCCAATATGCCTCATTCAACAATAGCCGGTCGTTGCACTTCTTCCTAGCAGCGTGGCCAGTGATTGGGATTTGGTTTACATCACTGGGCATCAGCACAATGGCATTCAACCTCAACGGATTCAACTTCAACCAGTCAGTGATTGACTCCCAAGGACGGGTAATCAATACTTGGGCAGATGTGTTGAACCGCGCCAACTTGGGTATGGAAGTGATGCACGAGCGGAATGCACACAACTTCCCACTGGATTTGGCAGCAGGTGAAGCTACTCCTGTGGCGATGACGGCTCCAGCTATCAACGGCTAAGAGCTAACAACTAGCTAAGATAAAAGCGCTCTCCTCACGGGGGGCGCTTTTTAGTATTTGTGACTGTAGCTAAAATATTTGATGACAATCTTAAAACAATAAAAATAAACCTAGCTGAGATGAATTACAACATACCGTTTGATTTGGTAATTTATGTCAACCTAATGTTTTATTGGTATTAGCATCTGACTCCTTAGAAGACAACGCGTTACTCAGCATGGTAGACCTGACTCCTAACTCTAGCTTTAGTTTGACGCTCCGCTTAGAGATTCCGAATCGCGTGGGTATGTTGGCAAACGTCACTCACGCGATCGCCACAAGTGGCGGTAATCTCGGTCAAATTGATTTAATCGAGCAAAACCGCCTCATTTCTATCCGCGACATCACGGTGGATGCCGCTAGTACAGAACACGCCGAAACAATTGCTCAAGCTGTTAGAGCTTTGCCAAATATTAAGGTAATTAATACTTACGATCGCACGTTTAATCTGCATCGTGGTGGCAAAATTAGCATTGTCAGCAAGATTCCACTTAAAAGTGTTGCGGATCTAGCAATGGCTTACACACCAGGAGTAGGTCGGATTTGCACAGCGATCGCCCAAGATCTAGAACAAGTACATAGCTTAACTATTAAGCAAAATACTGTTGCTATTGTTACTGATGGCAGTGCTGTATTGGGATTAGGAAATTTGGGTCCTGCTGCTGCGATGCCCGTAATGGAGGGTAAAGCAATGTTGTTTAAAGAATTTGCCGGACTTGATGCCTTTCCTATCTGTCTTGCTACTCAAGACACCCATAGGATTGTTGAAACTGTTAAACAAATTGCGCCCGTGTTTGGGGGTGTGAATTTAGAAGATATCGCTGCCCCCCGCTGCTTTGAAATTGAGAAATTGCTACGTGCTCAATTAGATATTCCGGTTTTTCACGATGACCAACACGGTACGGCAATTGTTACTCTAGCAGCGTTGCTTAATGCGCTCAAGCTCGTAAATAAGTCACTTATTCAAGCCCGAATCGTAATTAACGGTGCTGGGGCAGCTGGGGTGGCGATCGCTCGCTTACTCCGTAAAGCAGGGGCAGAAACGCTCTGGATGTGCGACTCCAAAGGTATTCTTTCAACTCAGCGCTCCGACTTGACTGAGGAAAAGCAAGAATTTGCCGTCAGCCAAATGGGAACACTTGCCGGAGCGCTGGGAGGAGCAGATGTGTTTATTGGCGTAAGCGTACCTGGTGTACTCACCCCAGACATGGTGCGCTCGATGGCGAAAGATGCAATTGTCTTTGCGATGGCAAATCCGATTCCAGAAATTCAGCCGGAATTAGTAAAAAATGATGTCGCTATTATCGCAACTGGTCGTAGTGACTACCCAAATCAAATCAACAACGTTTTAGCCTTTCCTGGTGTATTTCGTGGTGCTTTAGACTGTCGCGCTTCCACGATTACAACAACTATGTACTTAGAAGCAGCCAAGGCGATCGCATCTTTAATTAAGCCCTCTGACCTTAACCGCGAACATATCATTCCTTCAGTTTTTGATCCGCGAGTCGCCTCTGCGGTTGCCTCTGCCGTACAACAAGCCGCCCGTCAAGAAGGCATAGCTCGTAATTAACAACTTTTTTGCTCAAATATCCTTGACATCACCTTCGAGATTAGTTGCTACATACCAAGTGGTCTTGTAGCCGTGTGTTAACTCATCTGCTTAACTAACTCTCTAGATAGACTTTCTCTTTCTCAGAAATTGGAACAATAAGGGGAATAAGTATCATGTCCTAACAATTAATTCTATGGGCTTTAATTTGTTTGACCTATTCTGGGTTTTTCTCTTTCTTTCTTCGCTTCAACCCGTGTGGCAGCGCCGTCAAATTGAATATCGGCGCGTCCAAACCTTACAGGCATTCGAGCGGGAACGCAACGGTAGAGTAATTTTGCTGATTCATCGGCAAGAATCGCTAAGTTTACTAGGAATTCCGATATCGCGCTACATCACTATCGAAGACTCGGAACAGATCCTAAGAGCAATTCGGCTTACTCCACCGGATGTCCCAATTGACTTAATATTGCATACACCGGGTGGTTTGGTATTAGCAACTGAGCAAATAGCTAGAGCACTGATTCGGCATCCAGCAAAAGTTACGGTCTTTGTACCGCATTATGCTATGAGTGGCGGTACGATGTTGGCACTTGCCTCTGACGAAATCGTTATGGATGCCAATGCAGTTTTAGGACCAGTTGACCCACAGTTGGGTAACTTTCCGGCGGCTAGTATCCTCAAGGTGGTTGAAGATAAACCAATTAGTGAGATTGATGATCAAACGCTGATTATGGCAGACATATCACGTAAAGCAATTCAGCAGGTGCAAAGGTTTGTGCGAACTTTGTTAAAAGATGCTATCCCACAACCGAAGATTCAGCCAGAAAATATAGAATCTATAGTTGATGCCTTGACTACCGGGCGCGTTACTCATGACTACCCGATCACGGTTGAGGAAGCAACAGAAATGGGTCTGCCAATCACAGTAGGTTTGCCCAGAGTAATCTACGACTTAATGGAATTATACCCACAACCACAAGGGGGTCGTCCTAGTGTGCAATACATTCCTCTACCCTATGGCGATCGCACTCCAGCTTTACCCATTCCCAAAGGAAGACCGTTTGAGGGACCAAAACCAGCTGAACCGTAAACTGCTTACGAACAATTACATTTCTGCTTCTAGCCTGCTATTTCTAATTTCCTAGTCTGGAGCTTTATTTAAAGTTAGGAAAACAAATTCAGACTATTAGCAGACTGGAAACAATTAAAAATATAACTATAGTGTGTACCACAATAGCATCTATTAAGCAGTAAGTAACTACACCTCACCCTGTTGCCTCATCCGATTGGATGAAGAAAAATACCTATTAATTGTGCGATTTTATTATTAGAAGTTATTAATAGCTTTTGATGATATTGAGGCAAAAAAGATGAAACTGGAAATACTAGCTACCGCAGTTTTAGTGAGTACAATATGTTTAGTAGATCCTGTTAAAGCTGAAAATCCTAACCATGTCAAACAGCTATTAGAAACTAAAGAGTGTGCAGGCTGTAACTTAGCAGGAGCAGATTTAAGTAGTACTCATTTAATTGGCGCTGATCTAAGAGATGCAAATTTAAAAGGAGCTAATTTGACTGGGGCAAACTTAGAAGGTGCTGATTTAACTGGTGCTAATTTAAAACAAGCAAAGTTTATTAAAGTTTTAGCTACTGATGCTAGTTTAAAGGACACAAATTTAACAGGTGTTAATTTCAGTGGTGCTAAGCTCTATAGTGTTGAAATGGATGGCGCTGTGTTAGTTGGTGCTGATTTTAAGGGAGCTAGATTGCATGGTGCTAACCTCTCCAGATAGCAATAGATAGACTAAATGTATGATGATCTAAGATTGCGAATTGGATAATTTTAGTAAAGAGAGTATTTCCTTCGTCTGGTAGAGGAAATAAATTTGTTGTTTGAAATTGAGATTAAGGTTAGGCTGATAACGTACTACTATTAACAAAACATTGGTAGTCGGAGTCAGAGATGAAAAGTTTTAACCTGAGCTAAAGTTAATAAACTACAAAATTTTTAAATTAGTTAAGCAAAAAATTGTGATACTCGCGCACTTAAGCATAGCATCTTGATTTTTAGCTGTGCGCTCACAAATATCAGCTAGAAATAATTCAGCATTTGCGAAAAGAATGTATTAGCTTGACAGAATCAGCGCTAATGGTAAGGTTGTTGGAATATTGCAATTTTTAGGTAAAATCTGGGTAACTACTACGGGTGAGTGTGGTAGTAGGCTTTGGGGAGCAGGTAACATTTCCCCACGAAAGTCCAGTAGTTGGACAATAATTAGATAGGCGATCGCTATAATTATAGAAATCGCACCGTAATGATGGCAACAAGTTTTGAGCGGTTCATAGATAGCGCAAAATAAATCTATTGAAGCATGACTATCTTCTAATATTGCACCTTTTCTGCGGTGATTGAAATTGCTGCTATACTCAGGTGAAGTATTAGGTCTGCACCTTTGTTCCCGTTTAAGAGCTAAATAGCGTATTTACCCACACGCGATTAGTTAATAGTCTGCAACTAATGTTTTTACAGTGGTACTTTTTAAGCTATTTAGGCGTTTTTGTGTTGCGATAAGGCAATTTGAACCGAGATGAAGTCTGTTGCCGACTCACCTAATGAAACCAATGTTAAGCGTCCGCCTGTGGTGCAGACTTCTGAATTAAGGAAAGTCTACCACTCTGGCTTCTGGCTTAATCAAAAATTGTGTCTCTTAAAAGTTGTTCGCTAACTGTCTACCAAGGTGAAACGTTTGGTCTTTTAGGACCAAATGGAGCTGGAAAAACTACGCTCTTAAAGCTGCTACTGGGAATTATTCGTCCCTCGTCTGGGCAGGGGTTATTATTAGGGGAGTCTTTGGGCGATCGCGCGTGAAGCAACACATAGGTTATCTGCCAGAAAATTCCTATTTCTATAACTACTTAACCGGCTGGGAATTTTTACAAATGGCAGGTTTCGACTATTTCAAATTCCAGCCAAGCTGTTGTACAACGTCGGCGCATCCCCCAATTACTAGAACTAGTTGGGCTATCTCAGTTAGCCGCCCGCAAAAAGCAAGCTGCGTCAGTATTCTAAAGGAATGCTTCAGCGCGTAGGTCTAGCTCAAGCCTTAATCAATGATCCACAGATAGTATTTTTGGATGAGCCGATGTCTGGTCTTGACCCGCTAGGACGCACCAAATGCGGAATATTATCCTTTCCTTAAAGGATCAAGGCAAAACAATTTTCTTTAATAGCCATATTCTATCTGAGGTAGAACAAATTTGCGATCGCATTGCCATCCTCTCTGAAGGCGAGTTGATTTGCAGCGGCTCCTTGGATAAACTACTAGGTAATCATACTTATCACGTTAGGGGTAAGGGCGGCACCTTAGACTTTCTCAATAAATGGGTATTGAATCTAAAGAACGAGCAAGACGGCTCTTGGCAAGGTCAACTACAAAGTGAACCGAATGATTTTCTTGCTAGCCTTCGTCTAATGAACGTAGAGATCATTGCCATAAATTTGTCCCGCCCTTCCTTAGAAGAGTTTTTCCTGACTCAAGTTTCTTCTGCAAAAAATCAAGGTTAAGTAACGACGTGATTCTTACTAAATAAAAGTAGTTTATGAATTGCACCACAATAACCCCGATGCGTTGTTGCTAGGAGGAGTATGGAGGATTACACATACGCCTGGGAAAAACAGTGGGATTCGGGAAGAATTATTCTTCCCGATTTTGTCGCCTGATCAATACTTCCCTAAACTGCTCTAGAATACTCCGACCGATTGCCTCCCCTATTATTCCTGGAAAAATTAAACTTTAACCTTATCCCTCAGTTATACTTAGGCAAAGTGTCACTTTTAGAGTCCTAATATTCTAAAAATACTAAAAACCCCAGTTACAGGTGATAATGCAGTTCCCAAGGTGTCGCCTAACCGGGCAATACCATTGCGGTTGACTACAATAATGTCATTATCGCGGAGTGTAGGATTATCTTTCTCACCGATGCCTTGAGCTAAATCAATTGGTACTGAACGCTTGGTAACAGTGCCATCAGGATTGAGGCGAACTAGCTCAACATCTCTCCTTCTAGCTCGACTGTTATTGAATCCTCCAGCACTCAGCAGTGCCTGATTTAAGGGCGTATTTGGTGGCAGGTTTACCACTCCGGGGTTTTTTACTTCTCCTACGACACTAACTTGGATCGTAGCAGGAGAAAAATTAGCATCAGCTAGTTGAGTTGCTTCTGCCGGATTTAAATCCGTTGCAGTAGGAACAACAATTGTATCTCCGTCCTGCACAATCGTATCTTGACTAGTATCGCCGTTCTCCAATAGTTGCCAGAGATTTATATTGACAGATTGTTCTGCACCTGTTTTTGTAGGTCGGCGTATTTGGATAGTGCGAATATTAGCTAGTGAAGTAATACCGCCAGCTAGCTGAATTGCTCGTGTTACTGTTGGCAACCCTCCGCCTGCGTTGCTATTTCTGGCTACATCGTCATCTTCGGTAGTGCCAGCGCCTCCAACTACAACATACGAGCCAGGACGGTTAACTTCGCCTACTACTGTAACTGTGCGGGGTTTAGTTGGATCGGCGGCAAAGCTAGCTGTGGAAAACTGGCGTACTTCTGCCAAGTTGATATTATTTGTTCTGGGAACAAAGATTGTGTCTCCATCCCGCAAGGTAATATCTTGAGGTAGAGTACCTGTCTGCACCAATTGCGTTAAATCCAGATTAGTAACTTGCTCTGGTCCCAATCCTTGCCGACGGCGTAACTGAACCTGACGAATATCAGCTGCCAGCGTCACTCCTTCAGCCAGGGTAATTGCCCCTAACACAGTTGGGTACTGTACTCCAGGATTGTCGCCTCCTCCTGCTACTAAGCCTGCTGAGTATGAACCGGGGCGATTTACTTCACCGGAAACTACAACATTCACAGGACGCGGAGCCACCAAACTTACTGTAACTATAGGACGCTTGAGGAAGCGAGAATACTTTGCGGAAATTGTTTCAGCAGCCTGTTCCTGTGTTAGTCCCCGCACAGATACACCACCAATCAGTGGTAGGTATAGCGCTCCACCAGGCGGAATTTGGTATTCACCAGTGTATTCAGGTATTTCAAAAACAGTGATCCGGATGCGATCGCCTCCTCCTAGTGTGTACTCTATCTCCGGTTGCACGCTAGCAGGGCTTGGGGGCGCTGGAGGTGCTTGAGCAAGGCGAACTGAGCTTGGTAATTGAGCTTGAGTAGGAAATGGGCAAGCAACCGTGATCAAAGCTAAAAGTGTTAAACCTGCGACTGGCTGGGTTATTGATTTAGATACTTTAGAAATCATGTTGAAGATAATGTAGTAAGTTCTCTAATCTTTAAGTCTTCACTATTTTAGGTTTTGTTTCCTGAAAATAGGTGTAGTTGCCGTATTTTAGTATAATTAATTACTAAGATTCCTGACCTAATGCGGTTATTTAGTTTTGCCGACCTGCATAAGTCAGAAAAAATTAATATAATGTTACAAAAAATACTGTTTAGCTGCAAAGTTATAAACTGAACCTGCGCTAAGGCTTCATGTTAATAAGTTTGAAGTGTCCAAATAGTAATAGTAATGACGCTTGTAAGGATAGCGTGACAGGCATCCCTTTTAGGCTGCATACCTACCTATTTAACTGAAGAAAATTAAAATTAATTTTAGTAAGATTATGAAGTATAAGCACCGTCGGCATTTCCAGTCTCTAATTAAAGGTATAGGTATTCCTTCTATTCCTTTAAGCTTGTCTTCATTGACCCTTATTTTAGGCTGCGGAGCGGTAGTACCCGCTATAGCAGCAGAAAGAGTAACATTACGCTTAGGGCCATTTGAGCAGGCGATCGCGATCTCTGACTTGGAGCAATTTGCTAAAACTGGTGAATTGTCTTCTAACCTTCAACTTTACGCCCCTGTATTAACATCGCAAGTGCGGGAAGCGTTGAATCGTCGTTTGCAGATAGACCCGAACGTAGCAGACAAACTAATTGAGGATGTGTTGCGATCGCCGACAGGCAAACAGTTGATTCGCTCGTTGGAAGTGGCGCTGCCAAATAGTAGTATTGAGCAACTTCAAGCAGCAGTGTCGTTAGCAGCAAGACAAGCTAACGGATTAAGTTTAGTTGGTTTCTTGCGAGCTTACCCAGAGGAAAACATTACGCTAGATGCGAGTAGTGCAATTACTCTTGCTCTCCAGTTCAACCCCAGTTACTTGCAAAGTCAGGCGCTTAGTCCGTTGCTGGAAAGTGAATTAGCTGTTAAGAGCAATACACCGTTTAAACCTGCCTTTGATCCAGCTGTTCCCGGATCTCAAACTGTACAGCAGCAGACACTGTTTCTTCAGGATCGGCAACGTCACCGGACAATTCCTGTAGATCTTTATTTTCCTAAGCAAGCAGAGACCTTGAGATTTCCTATCTCTCGCTTACGTGAGGCGCTCTCTCGCCAGCCACTGGTTGTTATTTCTCACGGCTTTGGGGCAGATCGCAAGTTTTTTGCTTATTTAGCGCGTCACCTAGCTTCTAACGGTCTTACTGTTGCAGCTTTAGAACATCCTGGTAGTAACGCCAAGCGATCTCTTAGTGTGTCATCCGTAAATAACCCCAGTGAACTGCTACCAGCTACGGAATTTGTCACTAGACCATTAGATGTCAGCTTTGTACTAGATGAACTGGCAAAACTGAATCAGCAACCAGGGTTACTTCAGGGAAAGCTAAACACGCAACAAGTTAGTGTGATCGGACACTCTTTAGGTGGTTATACTGCTCTGGCGTTAGCTGGAGGAGAAGTAAATTTGGCAGAATTGCGGCAGTTCTGTAAAAATTCCACTCCCATTGGACAAGCTCTCGGCGACTGGTTACAGTGTGCAGCAACAGATTTACCAGAGCGGAAACTCCAGCAGCGAGATCAGCGAGTGAAAAGTGCGATCGCCTTGAATCCTCTTGTCGGTAATCTATTTGGCAAAAGTCTAACTCAAGTAACAATTCCTGTCTTACTTTTAGCTGGAACCGAGGACACTATTACTCCAGCAATTAACCATCAATTGCGACCGTTTACGCAGCTACGCAGTCCAAAATATCTTTTAACTGCTATTGGTGGTACTCACTTAAGTATTAGCGATTCAGCAAATGTAGCTAGTACGAATAATCAGAGCACTTTTGGTAAAGAGCGCCAAGGTGAAGAAACTAAAGCTCTGCGTCAGTTAGTTCAAGGTGTGAGTCTAGCCTTCATCAAACAACTAACACCAGAAGCTAAAACTTATGCACCTTTTCTGACATCTGCCTACGCTCAATCTTTCTCTACATCACAATTGCCGTTGCGTCTGAATACACAGCTACCAGCAAGTATTAGCTCGTGGGTTGAGGTGGGGAAGCCTTAAGGGTGAAAGGCGATCGTGCAATAGCTTTAGAGTCTGGAGATAGTTAGGATATTGCTAAATAATCATTTAAATCTATGCTACTTGAAATGACTGCCCTAAAGTTCTAGGCGTTGGCAGAGGTTCACCATTTTCTAAGGATGACTCGACTAAAAGTTCTAAAACTTCCTGAGCATTTTTTAAGAGCCTCTGCATATGTATCTCCGTGAGTATGGCAAAACTCTCCCCACTCAGGAAGACTGACAACAAAACACTGGTCTTCATCAGACCATTGAATAATGATAGTGTAGTGATAATTCATTTGCCTTCTTCGTCTTGTTCTTTTTGAATTTCTTCTAACTTCTGAAGTGCATTTTTTACATCCTTCTCCTGGTAAAGCTTGGCATCTGCGCTATCTTTGCCTGACAAGGTAATTTTCCCAGGTAGTAAAGGATGAGACCACTTAGTATGGCTGCCCTTACCAGAACTGACCATAAACCCTGCTCTCAAAAGTAAGTTTTTCAACTCTCTAATTTTCTTGGGCATAAGCTAGATTTGCATTATCACTCCCCACTATCTATAATTGTTAGTCTTGCATTTTTGACTGTTCTAATTTCTTGGCAAATTCGCGTACTCTCTCGTCAGTGTTATTCTCTGTGTGATTACGCAATAGCTTTAGAGTCTGGAGATAGTTAGGATATTGCTAAATAATCATTTAAATCTATGCTACTTGAAATGACTGCCCTAAAGTTCTAGGCGTTGGCAGAGGTTTACCGTTTTCTAAAGATGGCTCGATTAAAAGTTCTAAAACTTCCTGAGCATTTTTAAAGGCGTTGCAGAAAGGGTAAGGATAAATTTGATAGAATGGGTGAATGAAATGTATTAACTGCAACTCGAATCAGACGGTTAAGAATGGACAACGCAAAGGCAGGCAGTCATACAAATGCAAGCAGTGCGGTCGTCATTTCTGGAATCCTATCGCCCCTGGCAATACTCAGACGATGTAAAACAATTGTGCATCAAGATGTACTTGAACGGGATGGGACTACGTGGCATTGAACGAGTAACAGATATTCACCACACTACAATCATGGGTTGGGTGCGAGAAGCTGGATTGAAATTACCAGATGTACCAGAGCCAGAAGAGGAACCTGACATTACCGATCTAGATGAGAGATTTTGGGAGGAATCATTCCCCCAAAACTCTCTCATGAATTACAAACATTTGTGGGTAATAAGCGGCATAAAATCTGGTTGTGGACTGCGGTGAATCACTGACAGCCAGGGATTATTGCTTGGACAATTGGCGATCATAGTTCTTTTACGTTCCAATTGCTTTGGGTAGTAGTGAAGTGTTGGCAAAGTTTTTGGTACGTTACGGATGGATATGCTGTCTATCCACAATTCATTGATGGCTCTCAACACGTAGTCAGTAAAACTTACATGACACGAGTGGAAGGTGAGAACACACGACTGCGACACTATTTAGCACGATTGCATCGTAAGACCCTCTGTTACTCGAAGTCAGTAGAGATGATTGAGTGTTCCATCCGGCTGTTGTTGCACTATTTACGATTTAAAACTGTACCACTTTTTACCTAGATCATTACCCTCTCTGCAACGCCTTTTTAAAAAGCCTCTATATAAATATCTCCGTGAGTTACTGGTTGCATTACATCAGTAAACTCTGGCAGGAGCACAACAAAACATTAATTTTCATCTGACCACTGAATAACAATTGTATTTTCATTGTTCTGTCTCCTCTTCTGAGTTTAGCTAATGCTGTTGCACAGGCGATCGCCTTTAACTTTAAAGTTGGGCGATCGCTCTTGGGAAAGCGATCGCCCCAGATTATCTGAGGACGAGCGATCACTTCAACTCAGGTAATCATCTGACTGATATCTGTACCTCCTAAAAGTGGTGATATCCCAACATTGTGCGGATCAAAGAAGATATTATCTGCTGTGGTTGCGCCGCCGAATGGCAAGTTTTGTCCGGTAGGCATCATGGCATTACCAGTATTGCTGGCGAGTAACTGCTCGAATGGCTCTAGAGTGCCAACATTAAGAGCAGCAGCAGTGAAGTCGGGCGCGACCAAATATCACATAGCTCTCGCCAGCGAAAGCTGACCGTTGGGAGCGGCACTAGCAGCCCCAATTAGATGTCATCAAAGCCATCGCCATTGACATCGCCTGCTGCACTAACCGAAGCGCGTAAGCCGTTAATCTTAAAGCCATTGCTGCCGTTGAGAGTGCTTAGGTTGAAGTTGACACTGAATTCTCCTGATGAGCCAAACACAACATAGCTCCCGCCAGCATTTATAGCTCCAATCAGGAGGTCATCAAAGCCATCGCCATTGACATCACCTGCTGAACTGACCGAATTGCCTGAATGGTCATACTCATTAATGCCGTTAATCTTAAAGCCATTGTTGCCGTTGAGAGTGCTTGGGTTGAAGTTGGCACTGAATCCTCCTACTTTGCCAAACACAACATAGCTCTCGCCAGCATTATTTTGACCGTTGGGGTCAGCATTTATAGCTCCAATCAGGAGGTCATCAAAGCCATCGCCATTGACATCACCTGCTGAACTGACCGGAGCGCCTGAGTAGTTACCTGTGTCAATGCCGTTAATCACAAAGCCATTGCTACCATCAAGGGCAGAAACGTTGATGCTAGCATCAAAGCCTGCTGTCCTACCAAACACTACGTAGGTTTGGCTAGTGAAAGTTTGATCGTTAGCAGAGCCATATGGAGACCCAATGATGAGATCGTCAAGACCATCACCGTTAACGTCACCTGCAACTCTGCTTGAAGAAATGCCTGATCCGTCGTAGATACCCGTGCCAATACCGTTAATTACAAAGCCATTGCGACCGTTAAGATTAGAGAAGTTGAAGCTGTCACCAAATCCTCCTGCTTTACCGAAGACCACAGAACTCTTTCCAGAAGACCCGACAACCATATCGTCGAAGCCATCACCATTGATGTCGCCGGCGATACCGACAAAATCACTTGCGGTAGAACCGCCCTCGTTAAGCGCAAAGCCATTGCTGCCATCGAGATCAGAGAGGTTGAGGCTGGGAGCAAAGCCCTGTGCTTTACCAAATACCACATAGCCTCTAGATTCATTTTGATTGTATCTACTGCCTCTTGCGTTTCCAATCAGAATGTCTGAAAAGCCATCACCATTGATATCGGCGGCGCTGATTGAAGTACCTGATAAGTCATAAGATTGGCTGCCTTTGACTACAAAGCCGTTGCGACCATTAAGTTGTGAGAGGTTGAGGCTTGTACCAAAGCCTCCCGGTTTACCGAATACCACATAACTCTCGCCAGAATTTTGACCGTTGGGATCACCAGTAGCCCCAATCAGGATGTCATCAAAGCCATCGCCATTAACATCGCCTGCTGAACTGACCGAAGCGCCTGAGGAGTCATACTTATTAATGCCGTTAATCTGAAAGCCATTCTTGCCGTTGAGGTCAGCTAGGTCAAATTCGGCTGTGAACGTAAAGTAATCGCCGTCCAGACTTAAACTCGTGCTTCCTTGGACAATAGCAATCAATTCCTCTGGTTCGCTGCCTAACTTATTCAGGTATATCGCTGTACCCGCTGGTAACCCTGCTGGCGATGGCGCTAGCACATAGTTATCGCTGGTTCCTTTCAACTGAATAACATCAGCGCTGGTGTTGAAATCAGTAACTAAAGCGTAGTCGCCTTTACCAGTAGTTGCAGTGTTGCGATCATCGTAGAACACTTGATTTGCATCCCCAAGAACAAACAAGTCTGCCCCTGTGCCGCCAGTCAGTGTATCTATTTCACCGACTAAATTGGTAGTACTACCAGTGAGGATATCGTTGCCATCTCCACCCCTAAGCCTGTCGTTACCTCTGCCAGCAAATAGTTGATCGTTGCCTGTGCCGCCAATCAGGTTGTCATTGCCATCATTACCTCTAATTCTGTCATTACCGTCTCCACCCTCAAGGTAATCGCTAAAGTCGCCTTTGCCACCAAACAGGCGATCATTCCCTATTCCTCCAAACAGGCGATCATACCAGCTAAACCAATTAAATTGTCATTGCCTGCAAAACCAAATATAGAATCAGCACTTGCTGTTCCTGTTAGCCTATCGTTACCAGGTGTACCATTTCTGGTTGCCATTGCTCTTTGTCCTTAATTTTAGGTAGTGTTTTTAAATTTTGCACTGCAACTATTGATTTTTGAAATCAAAAGTATTCGTTTTCAGATACAGTAAATTGAACAACGCACACCGGAATGGTGGTTGACAAAACAAGTTATTTACTGTATTTAATTATTCAGATTACAGGGAAATTATTAGGAGAATTTAAAGAATCAGTAAACTAGCAGTCAAAAATATGTGTTTTATTTAAAGTTTTAATGAAGATTGATTGGCAACATAACTAAACATCAAAATGTTGAAATGTGCCAAGGTATTTAAAATTACTTAACTAAAATTTGGGCTACTTAGTCGTTGCTTAAGACTGTCTAAATATCGCATCGGCAACACAGTAGACATCTCGCATTTTTTTAAAATCGTGAACTTGTAGGATATTTAAACAACAGCGCGATCGCCTCGCTTCAAAGCAGTGATCAAGTTCTGTGTAACGATGAGGTTCTGAACTCGAACGTTGCAGTTCTAAAGCTCAAACTCTAAGTTTTGCTCTCAAAGATTAAAGTTCCTCGCTCAGTTTCGAGTTCCAAGTTTGAAGTTGCAATTCTGAAGCTTCAAACTCCGAGTTCTAATCCCGAAACTTGAAGCTTCTCGCTTGAAGTTCCGAGGTCAGAGCTTGAAAAATGGAGTTCTAAACTCGACAGAATGTAAATTTAACCTGTTTCCTTGCAGCTGGGTTTGATAAGTTAATTAAGTTAATTTATATTCAATGCCTGCAACTATCCCTGACCGATTTGACACTATTACTCTGACTGAGACAATGTAGGTACGATTGGTAAGATAAAAACTATGGCGCTAATTGTCCAAAAATACGGTGGCACTTCGGTTGGCTCAGTTGAACGCATCCAAGCAGTTGCTCAGCGCGTTTTAAAAACGGTTAAAGCTGGTAACTCGGTTGTAGTTGTGGTTTCGGCAATGGGCAAAACCACCGATGGATTAGTCAAATTAGCGAACCAAGTTTCAACTAATCCCAGTCGCCGTGAAATGGATATGCTGCTCTCTACTGGGGAACAAGTCTCAATTGCGCTGCTAAGTATGGCATTGCAGGAACTAGGGCAACCAGCAATTTCCCTCACGGGCGCACAGGTGGGAATCGTCACGGAGGCAGAACACAGCCGCGCTCGAATTCTGCATATTCAGCCTCAAAGAGTTGAACGCCACTTAAAAGACGGCAAAGTAATTGTCGTGGCTGGTTTTCAAGGAATTACTAGTACGGCTGAATTGGAAATTACAACGCTGGGACGTGGTGGTTCTGATACTTCAGCTGTTGCCCTAGCTGCGGCACTAAAAGCTAGCTATTGCGAAATTTATACTGATGTACCTGGGATTTTGACAACTGATCCGCGCTTAGTGGCAGATGCCCAGTTGATGTCGGAAATTACCTGTGATGAAATGCTGGAACTTGCCAGCTTGGGGGCAAAAGTGCTGCATCCCCGTGCCGTGGAAATTGCTCGAAACTACGGCGTAGATTTGGTTGTCCGCTCCAGTTGGACAGAGCAACCTGGGACACGAGTAAGTTCCCCAACACCACAGCCGCGCTCTCTACAGGATTTGGAGATTGCCCGACCTGTGGATGGGGTGGAATTTGACACAGATCAAGCTAAGGTGGCATTGTTGCGAGTGCCTGATCGCCCTGGTATTGCGGCGCGGTTATTTGGTGAAATTGCGCGGCAAAATTTAGATGTCGATTTGATTATCCAATCAATTCACGAAGGCAATACGAATGATATTGCTTTTACAGTGACTACACCGATTCTGAAGCGGGCTGAGGCGGTAGCTACGGCGATCGCTCCTGCCCTTCGTAATAGCTCCTCCCAGGGAGAAGCAGAGGTAATGGTTCAACAGCAAATTGCCAAAATTAGCATTGTGGGAGCAGGGATGATTGGTCGTCCCGGCGTTGCTGCTCAAATGTTCGCTACACTCTCAAATGCTGGAATTAATATTCAAATGATTTCCACTTCCGAAGTGAAAGTTAGCTGTGTGATTGATGCCGCAGATGGCGATCGCGCTATTGATGCTCTTTGCCAAGTTTTTCAGGTTAGTAAGGACGCAATTAATTCTGTTTCTCCCCCAGTGGCAGCAACTCATGCACCTAGTACCCCAGTACGAGGAGTTGCTTTAGATCTTAACCAAGCTCGTCTAGCGATTCGCCAACTGCCAGATCGTCCGGGAATGGCAGCAAAGTTATTTGGACTACTGGCTCAACATAATATCAGTGTTGACATGATTATTCAGTCACAGCGTTGTCATGTAATTAAGGGAGTGCCGACGCGAGATATTGCTTTTACTGTGGCAGAAATAGATGCCGAAGCCGCTCAAAGAATGCTGGAAGCAGCAGCAGTAGAATGTGGTGAAATTGTTGTTGATAGTGCGATCGCTAAAGTTAGTATTGTTGGTGCAGGTATGGTTAATCAACCAGGTGTTGCGGCGCGAATGTTTGCAGCGCTAGAGCAACATCAAATTAACATTCAAATGATTGCCACCTCGGAAATAAAAATTAGCTGCGTTGTAGCTCAAGAACAAGGAGTTACGGCTTTGCAAGCTATCCATGCCGCCTTTGGACTTGCTGGCAATCAAAAAATCCAGCTTCCTCCAGCATAAATTACTCTGCCACGACAAAGCACCAGATTAGCAAGCTCATTAACTGTTGCACTTAAACTAACAATTTCGTTAAAAAATAAAGCGGTCAACCATAGTGGCAACCGCTTTAAAACTTTAATGTATTCCGGACAATATTTAGCTATCTAAGGTGAAACAAAACCGTAGATTAGGTTGCTAACAACTGAAAGTGCTAACGCGCCAAGTAAAGCACTGACTACACCTGCCTTCAGGCGGAATCCCTGTACTAAAGATGCTGCCGCACCTAAGGCTACGGCTGAAACAATAAATGTGACAACTCCCGATAGCAAGCCAAATGTCAGTAGGTTTGGGATAAAAAATACAGCTCTTAAAATTGGATTTACTACAGCCGCCACAATACCAAGAACTGCTGCTGAGATATATGCTTTTGGCGTACTATCTACTTCAACTCCAATTGGCAACTGTGTAACAAGTAGCAGGCTGGAGGCACTAACTAGCCAGGCAATCAAAAGATCTATCATTATAAAACTCCTTAGAGTAACTTCTGACTTATTAAAAGCTCATTTCTATCAGAAGGCTAACTTAGACTATCTAACTTCTTTATCTGCAAATTGACAGAAATTGGCACTATCTCTGGGGGGAAGTAGGTTGGGGGCTAGGTACTATGGGGAAGGCTGGAACACTGCTGGGATTGGCTTGGTTAATACCTTGCCCATTCAAAGATTGCCCAGGAGCAGGCACTGGTAATTGACTGGGAGCGGAGGGGATGGCAAAAGGATCTACTGAAGTACCTGGGGTAGGGATAGGTTGAGATGTACTAGGAGCGTTTGGAATGTAGGGAATCGGATTAGAGCCAGCGCTTTGATCGGCAGTAGTAGGTAAAGTTGCCAAAGCAACGCGATCGCCTCCTACTTCTCGCATCCTATCCAACACTTGCACCACATCGTTGTAACTTGATGTCCGAGAAGCATTTAGAACCATCATTCCCAATGGATTCGTGGCACGATAAGCTTGCAATCTCTGATACATTAGTTCCTGAGTTACTGGCTCTTGCTCAACGTAGATTTGACCAATAGAGTCAATAGTGACAATCAAAGTATCTCTGATTTGCGGTGTTGTCCCCGTACTAGCTCTGGGCAGATCAACACTAATTGCCTGCTGGCGGGTAAATTGCAAAGCTGCTAATAGAAAAAACGTCAGGATACAAAAAATAACATCAATGAGCGGAATAATTTGAACTTGGACTTCTTCAATCGGGGAATGCAAGTTAATTTTCATTGTTGGGAAAAATTGCAGGAAGAGGGTACAAGGTTTTTGATCTTAACTGAACCGATTTTAGATTTTAAAAGTGCTGACTTTAGATTCTGATGGTTCATACCTTGCCCCTAAGCACACGAGATAAATCTAAAATCTCCATGCCTTTTAAGAATGTAGGCAGGTTAATTTAAAATCCAGAAGCATTTAAGGGATTCTATCTTAAAGTTCCGGGGCATCAGAACCTTCTCGCTTGTCTGTAAGAGGCGGAATAATATATGTTTCGCTTGTGCCTCGCTGTCCTATTTCTGGTGGTTCAGCAATTCCAGCGTTATCAATGTTGTCTCTCCTGCGGAGTGATTGAGATGCTTCGCCTGCCATTTCCGGTCTTGATGTAATGCTATCAGGAACCTGGGGCCAGAACTGTCGGTAAAGTAACTCTAAATCGCTCCCCGCCCTCCGAAAAATTTTGACTTGGTTAACAACAAAAGCTTGAAACAAACGATAAAACGCCAAACTGATAATAGCTACGATTAGCCCTGTTGCTGTGCTAATCAGTGATTCCCCAATTCCTAAAGTCACCCCAGCTGCTGAGGATGTTCCCAGATCGCCCAGACGAATATCCTGCAAAGACCGGATCAAGCCCAACACCGTACCCAGCAATCCCAAAAGTGGCGCAAGCGCAATTACCGTCTCTAAGATTTTTTCGCCCTGCCGCATAGAAGCCAATTCGTCCTCTGCTGTTGCTTCCAGTGCCAGCCGAAAAACTTCTGGATCAGCTTTAGAAAGCCGCAAGGGAGCATACAGAAACCTGCCAATCGGCTGATCGGTAGCTCGTCTAGCAATCTGCATAGCGCCTCCCCAGTTGTCACGAGCCGCATTTAGAACGCGCTCAACAATCTCTCTTTCCTGCGTCAAAAATCTGAACCAGAACCATAAGCGCTCGATAATCACACTCAACGACAAAATCGACAACGCTAGCAAAGGCCACATTGCCGGCCCACCCTTCCTAAAAATATCTACGATATCCCCAGTTTTTTTACTTTCCTCCCCTCCATTCCTCATATTTAACGTTTAAGCCTAGTCATTTGTGAAATAGTCTAAGGCACTCTTAATTGTAGAGATTAATTAAACGACTTCAATTTTAATTACACCCATCCTCAGTAAGGAATTGAGCCATACTCAGAGTAGAATCTTCCAGACTCAAGTGGGGCGGTTATTCCCACCAGAATTTGCAGAGTTTTTTGGCAAAATTAAAGATAACTAGAGGATAAACTATGAATTTCTCGGTCCAAGCAGTGTACAACTGGTATCGTAGTCTGCTTCGTAACCCCAAGTACCGCTGGTGGTAATTTTAGGAACAGCTTTTATTTTATTAGTCCGATCGATATTGCCCCAGACTTTCTACCCATAGTTGGACAACTTGATGATGTTTTCCTGCTGACTCTGCTGGTTTTCTGAAGTTTCGCAGATGCTGATTGAAGGTGTCAAATCGCGTAAGGGCAATATGCATAATGATAATTCGGTTGCCACTACAAATAACAACACTACTACAGCAAATACAGCTGATGTTGATTCTATCTCTGTCAAGTAGTTGTTACATTAATTAAAAGTAAAATTACCCCCCTGCCGTCTGATAGTAACAGATAAGTAAAGAAGGGGATATTTTATTAAGGCAGTTTAACTACTTAGTGAATCAAGTGAATAAAAAGGCAATCAAAGTAAATTGGCATCCTCTAAAAATATTCCGGAATTTCGTCACCTGATACTAACTAGTCAGAGACTAGATTTCTTGATAAAGGGCAAAAGAAGGATAATAAAAATATAAGATTATGGGATGTCTAGTCGGAGAGTGCCTCAAATCTTTGCCAGGACACACAGGTAGCATTTTCAGTTACCTTCAGTCCAGATGCCAAGACCTTAGCCAGCAGTGATGAGAATAAGATAGTGAGACTGTGGGATGTCTACTCTGGAGAATGTGTTAAGTTCTGCAAGGTCATACTGGTTTCATCCTGTCAGTTCGATTTAGTCCAGATGGTCAAATTGTCGTCAGTGGCAGCCACGATAAAACGGTGAGGTTGTGGGATGCCTACTCTGGAGAATGCCTCAAAATTTTACAGGGTCACCTAGCTGAAGTATGGTCAGTTGCGTTTGACTGCGATGGTAAGAGCTTTAGCAAGTAGTAGTGCAGATGGAGCAATAAAGTTTGGCAGGTTGAGACGGGTGAGTGCATTAAAACAATGCGATCACGCTAGACTCTACGAAGGTATGAATATCGCCGGGGCAACTGGATTAACTGAAGCCCAGAAAGCAATTACAAGCGTTGGGAGCAGTTGAATCTGATTTAGCGCTGCTATTGGTGGAGTAACTGAACTGCTGATGCACCCTCATTAGCGCATATCTGCAATTATTTAATGATGCATAGGGACGAGCAACCAGAAGGGATTTTCCACTGTCGTCCCTATGCCTAAACGATGATGTCTGCGGTGGTGATATTGCCACGACTCCACGCTATTTCCGATTCCTCTATTAGCTGATGAATTAGTGAATGAGGCTATCAGTAGTGCGCTCTAAAATTTGCTAGTACGTGTTTATTAATTTCAACCGCCAATTTTGGTCCCAGAGTTCATCGTACTTCTTACGGTAGTCGGCATAAGCCCATTCGTACACTTGAATTTCACCAGAAGTGCTGGGTCGCCACACTGCCGTATAGCGTACCTGGTTGTCAACTACGCGATTTTCTAGGAGATGGAGTCGCCACCCTGGTTCCAGAGTTCGTCATACTTTTTACGGTAGTCAGCGTATTGCCAGTCATATATAGCAATTGCCAAGGCAGTTAAGACATAGAGTAGAAGTAGACCGCTAAAATTCTAGTTATGGTTCTGATGGCAAACCCTTACAGTTACGACCTACGCCAAAAAGTAATCCAAGCGATCAAATTAGACGGCATGAAAAAAAGTGAAGCCGCCCAGGTATTCCAGATTAGTCGCAACACGATTGAACTGTGGCTGAAGCGTCGAACCGGAAAACCGGAGACTACCAAGCAAGCGCCGAAACAGCCGACTGGAAATGGACACAAAATCACCAATTGGGTGAAGTTTCGAGCATTTGCGGCGCAGCATGGCGATAAAACTCAGGTAGAAATGGCGGAGCAATGGGCGCGGACAGATTAGTGCGCGGACAATTTCTCGTGCCTTACATAAGATAGGCTTCAGGCGAAAAAAAAGACCTATGGCTACATTGAACGCGATGAAGCGAAGCGACAAGCCTTGTAGAACAGTTGGCAGCAGTTCCGGTATCGCAACAGGTGTATGTCGATGCGGCAGGCATGGACAACCCAGACGAATACAGCTACGGGTGGAATCGGCGAGGAGAACGCTTTCATGCACTTAAAACCGGACGAGCTGGACGTGTCAATATGATTGCGGCATGGTGCGCGCAACACCTCTTGGCTCCATTCACACTTGATGGAGCTTGCAATCGCGTGGGGGAGCGAAACTTGGTGGAAACCTGCTTAGTTCCCATACTTCAACCAGGGCAAGTTGTAATTTTGGCTAACGCTGCCTTTCACAAAGGCGGACGCATTCAGCAATTGCTACATCGCAAGCGGGCGCTCAACTCCTTTATTTGCCGCCTTATTCACCCGACCTCAACAAAATCGAGAACTGCTGGTCTTGGCTCAAAGAAAGCCGTGTTCCATTGCATCTAGCTCTGTTTGAGTGTCTGCCAGATGCAATGGAACACGTCTTGTCCTTAGCCTCTAACTACCTTGCTGATTGCTATAACTACAATCAGCGGTTTGGTTTTTCCGCAAAGCCTTTTGCAACTTTGATTGAATTGCGATCGGGAATTGTTTGCATCTTGCTGACCAAAGAGGAGGGGGACAAGGAGACAAGGGGGAAGATTGATCAAGCCCCCGACAAATGGTTTCAAGCCCTCGACTTTAGACGTGGAGAGAAAGAAAAGAATTGTGCCGAGGCACACAGTGCGAGCCTGAAAAAGCGTCATTGTTACAAGCCCCTACTTTCAAGTATGGGGTTTCCCCTTGTCCCCCTTCCCCTTGTCCCCTTGTCCTCTTCTGTGACCGCTTTCTGGAGGTTTTCAAAAGTCAGCACTTACCAGGGGAAGAAAAGAACAACGCCCCATTGGTGTCGATAGTTGCGATCGCCAGATCAGCAAATTGAGATCCAAGAGTGCGATCGCGCTGCGTTCCAAAATTGCGATCACGCGATGTACTCAGGGTAATGAAGTGTAATAGCGATTGGTTACGGTGGGAGCAACCTTATTAGGATTGCCCCAACTATGTGTCTCGCTTGAAACGCCCTACGCCACAATCAGGATGTCTGCGGCGGTAATATTAGGAGAACCGCCAGGGGTATTGCTAGGATTTAAGTCAGCAATTATATTCCCCTCCGCATCACCCCCAACAACAGCAGAGCCATTGCGGTTAAAAGATAAGTTGCCAAAGACAGAGTTATAGGTAATCTTGGCATTGCTTGAGAACTGTTCAAAGAAGCTATCGACTACCTCAAACTCAAACGGACTCAAACTACCACCCGCGCCGCTGAAGAGGGTATCGAATGTTGTCTTGGATAAAACAATCTTGTCACTACCGATGCTCAAATCATTGATTGTATCTACACCCAGATCATCAAATCTAAAGGCACTGCCTGATGCAAATAGGAATTGATCATTGCCACCGCCATCAATTAGTAAAAATTACAGAAGCAAAGCAATCCATTCCCAGCACAAATTAAGCATAGAAAACTGTCTCATCTACGTAAGTAGGAAAAAGTCGGGTCAAAGGTCGGAAAAGATCGAAATACCTCTAAAACGCCTAAGCAGAAAGTACCTAATTGAGTAATAATACTTGAGCGGTTCTAAGTTCTCACACCTTCAGGAGAACCAAGAACTGATTTAACACATCATCCGCTTTGCCAGGAAAGCGACGGCAGATAGTGATTGTGGCACCGCGTCGGCTGCTTCCACGCTCCTGATTTCCGCTAGGTTGTCCAGTTTGCTAAACTATAAGGAATATGAGTATGTCAGATTCCAAATACATCTTCGCTGGTACTCATTACTCTAGAGAGTTTGAAAGACTCCTAGTAATTGAAGAAGTATTCGATCCAGCAAGCCGCCGCCGCATTTTAGCAACAGGTCTAACAACAGGTTGGCGATGCCTTGAAGTCGGAGCAGGGGTGGGATCAATCGCACATTGGATGGCAGAAGTCGTAGGGGAAAGCGGTAAAGTCGTCGCTATTGATCTGGACACTCGTTTTATAGCAAATATAAAACTGTCGAATATTGAAGTCTTAGAAGCTGATATTCGGCATAACCTACTTGAAAGTCACTCCTTCGATTTAATTCATGCACGTTGCGTTCTTATCCATATCCCAGACTTTCAAGTTGCCTTATCTAGGATGTTAGAGCTACTTAAACCAGGCGGTTGGCTTGTTGTTGAAGAGCCTGATTTTGCTGTTGCTAGAGCGATCGCCGGAGATGAGGAAGCTTGCCAGTCTATGGAGCGAGTAAACCGAGCTATCTTGCAGATGTTTGCTAGTAAAGGAATAGATTATAGTCTCGGTGTTAAGTTGCCCGCAATATTTCAGAGGCTTGGCTTGCAGCAGTTAGCTGTAGAGAACGATACCCCTTTATCTAGCGGTGGTTCGGGCATGGCAACAGTGATGAAAATGTCTGCTATGCAGCTTGCAGAAAAGTATATAGCAACTGGTGAAGCAACCTACCAAGACATTGAGAAATACTGTCTGTTTGCAGAAGACCCAACTTCATGGGCGATATACCACGCGCTCGTCGGAGTTATAGCTCAAAAAAATGTAAATTAATGCCTTGCTGCTCTCTTGGCTAGTTAATAGTGCTGCTTTGAGATGTATCTGGTGCTACTGAATTTACCGTTAACTGATAGCAGGGAGGTAAGTAGAATCGTGAAATGGGTTCTTCAGTCATTACGCCTTGAACTTCGACCTTGTACAGAGGCAGATATCGATCTGCTTCTAAATCACTGGACGCAACCAATGGTGAGACGCTACCTTTTCGACGATCGCATTACAGAGCGTGAAACGGTCGCCGGATTTGTAGAACTTAGTCAAGCTTCGTTTCAAAAATATGGTTACGGTCTTTGGGTTGTTGTTGGCACAGATAAACAGTTCCAAGGAGTTTGTGGATTTTGTGAAAGTCCCCTGAAAAAATGTGACCTCATTTTCTCCATCGCGCCGCCCTACTGGAGACGAGGGATAGCAACACAGAGCGCCCAATGCGTTCTGAAATATGCGTTTGACACGCTGGGATTTCAACAAATAACGTCAACAGTCGATCAGCCTAACAGTGCATCTATTAGAGTGCTGGAGAAACTTGGTATGTCGTTAATAAAAGAACAGCTAATCAATGGCAACCTGATACTGCACTATGCTCTTACTGCTAGAGACTACTACACACAGGATACTGGTAGAAGCTAATAAGTCGTTGAACGGTTGTTCTGTGCGGTGTGAGTAGAATCCAGCGAGATAACTAACTTAGTGACACAATTAATACTTTACTAATTGTTCAGGCGATCGCTAAGAAATAATGAAATTACTACGACTATCTACAGACACGTCCTAGACTTATTGCATAAAAGACAGAGACCAGGGTGATAAAGAATGGGTAGTTCTGAATAAGTAAGGATAGAGGATAGATGTCTTAAAAAATAACCATGTCAGAAGATATCATCTCCTGTTCACGCTGTGGCTCTAATCGTGTAGTCAAAAATAGCTTTGTTCATAACGGTAACCAGAATTTTAAATGCAAAGACTGTAACAGACAATCCGTTTTAGACCCGAAAAACAAGGTAATTGAGCAAGAGACTAAAGACTTAATAGACAAACTATTTTTAGAAAAAATTCCTTTAGCTGGCATTGCGCTTAGTTACTGGAGTATCAGAACAATGGTTACAAACCTACGTCAATAACTTATACGAAGCAGTGCCAAAAGAAGTAGAGGTCTGGCCGAAAAAAAGGGAAGATTAACTATTCAGTGTGATGAAGCGAAAAGTTGGGGGGAGGGAAACCGCTCCCCCAAGCTTTTAAAGAGAATGTGGTCGTTTGTAGGTAGAAAGAAGAACAAGCACCTGCTTTCGTCCATGTGCGGTTTGTTATACAGATTTTTGGGCGGCTTATTCCAATATTTTTCCAAATAATAGGCATAAAGCCATTGGTAAAGAGACAGGTTTTACCAGTTACATTGAGAGATTTAATAATACAATGCGTCAAAGAGTCTCTCGGTTAGCCAGAAAAACTTTATCTTTTTCTAAAAAGTTAGAAAACCATAGGAGAGCAATTTGGTATCTCATTCATCACTATAATTTATAATTACTTAATT
>JAUJND010000057.1 GCA_030446505.1 Chroococcidiopsidaceae cyanobacterium YX2bin18
AGGAAGACTTCAATTATTTCTCGCTGACGAGAAGTGGTTTGAGTTAAAAACACAGTAGGGATTGGGGATTAGGGAAATTTTGAGTTTTGAATTTGGAGTTAGTCAGCAGTCATGTTACTTTTGATTCCTTACTTCACTAGAGTAAGCAGCAAAGGCATGACGATACATTTGGAACCAGCATTAGTTTTCCTAGCTGTCATTTTAGAGTTGTTACTCTGATTACAGCAAATCTGTATATTTTGGGTTGTTTTGCAGGATTTTGAGTACCTGTTTGATTTCCTGGGTACGGTCTTTTTTGACAATTAAGGTGACATTGCGATCGCGCACAATTACCACATCCTCTAAACCAATAGTAACAATCACATCTTGCTCATCTGTAGCATAGAGAATTGCTCCTTGGGTATCTAAGCCCACATGAGTCGCCAACTCCACATTGGCAGCATCGCCTTTAAGCAGACGTTCGATTGCATTCCAATCCCCTAAATCATCCCAACCAAAGTCTACTGGTAATACATAAGCTAGCTGAGTTTTCTCCATCAAGGCATAATCAATGCTCGTTTTGGGCAACTGAGGATAAGCTGCTGCACCTTTTTCTTCCAGGGGAATGATAATTTCTGGCGCATGGGTACGCAGTTCCTTTAAAACAACCCCAGCCCGAAAAATGAACATGCCACTATTCCAACTAAAGCGCCCAGTTGCTAAAAACTTTTCAGCTGTTTGCTGATCCGGCTTTTCCGTAAACCGATTGACGCGGTAAGCTGGCAATTCGCAGTAAGTACCAACTTGTTCGCCTTGTTCAATGTAGCCGTAGCCTGTAGCTGGGTAACTGGGCTTTACCCCCAAAGTTGCGATCGCATCTTCACTTGAGGCTAGCTGTGTGGCAGCACGTAGGGTTTCTTGAAACCTCAACTGATCGTCAATCCAAGGATCAGCTGGGAAAAAGCCAATTACTACGTCCTCCCCATAGCGTTTGGCAATTTCTAGAGTACTCCAAGCGACTGCTGGGGCTGTGTCGCGTCCTTCTGGTTCAGCTAATACGTTTTGTTGTGGCAGTTGCTCTAGTTGTTCTTCAACTCCTGTTGCCAGCTGACTAGATGTAACTACCCATAAATTCTCCCAGCCGCCTGCAAGAGGCAATAGTCGCTCAGCTGTTGCCTGTAAAAGACTTTTACCACTGCCATCCAAACTCAAAAACTGCTTAGGTCGATGCTTGCGGCTCAGGGGCCAGAAACGTTCACCTTTGCCGCCAGCGAGAATCACTGGGATTAATGGAATATTCATAGTTACTTAGCACGCCTATTGCTGTGTCTGCTAAGAGTTTACTTTGCTCTTTGCTAGTTGCAAGAATAACAGCTTGAATTAACATACCTTGTAAGTGTGGTTTTTTCGGGAAGGTAGCTGTGGTTAAAGCAGTGGAACGATCGAATAAAAAGTCAAAGCCTCAGCCTAGTAAGCCGATAGTCATCAGACAAAAGTTAAAAGATGACATCCGGAATTTATTGTTCTTTGTTTATCGTTTATGGTTCGTTCTCAGGAAGAACCGATTGCTGTTTTGGGGCGGCGTGACTAGCTTCTCAATTCTGCTAGTGGCAAGTTTGGCGCTCCTAACCCCGATATGGAGTAATCGCAATACGTTAGAGCAACAAAATTCCCGGAGTTTTTTAAAAACGCGATCGCCTATCAATACCCAATATCAGTTATCGAGATCAGTCAACATTTTGGTAATGGGAATTGACCCCCTTCCCGGTGTTAAGAATACCTCCCCCGAAAGCTTTGCTGGTTCCAGTGATACTATGTTGCTGTTGCAGCTAAACCCAAACGACAAAACTGTAAAGGTACTTTCGATTCCCAAGGATAGCCAAGTAGTAATTCCGGAAGTAGGACTAGCCAAGATATCCCTAGCTAACTCTCTCGGTGGTACATCCTTAGCAGCGCGGGTGGTGAGCCGTACCTTGAACAATGTACCAATTGACCGCTACATCCGCATCACTACTAATGCGTTGCGAGAATTGGTGGATCAGCTAGGTGGTGTGGAAGTGTTTGTGCCTCAGAGAATGTCATATCGGGATGTTACCCAAAAGCTGGAAATTGAGCTAGCTCCGGGCTGGCAAACTTTGAATGGCGAACAGGCACTCCAGTTCGCCCGATTTCGCGATTCCTCTATTGGTGAGATTACGCGGGTGCAGCGACAGCAATCATTGTTAAAAGCACTACGCGATCGCCTTACTAGCCCGACTGTACTACCGCGTTTTGCGCGACTAAGCCACATTATGCAGAACTATGTTGACACGAACCTCAGTTTAGAAGAAACGCTGGCTCTGGTGAACTTTTGCGTCGGACTAGATCAAGAAAATTTGCACATGGTGCTGTTGCCTGGTAATCTCAGCGCTTTTAGCCAAGATCGCAGTAGCTACTGGCTTGATTCCAATGGGCAAAACCGGATCAGCGGTGAGTATTTTGGAGTAAGACAACCAGGTGTTACACTAAAGCCGCAATCACTTAATACGCTGAAAATTGCTGTCCAAAATGCCTCTGGTCAGCCTAACTCAAGTCAACGTGTTGTAGAATTACTCAAGAACAAAGGTTTTGACAACGTATATCTAGTGTCCGATTGGGCCTGATTTGCAGCGTCAAACTCAGATTATTGCCCAACAAGGAAATTTGGACGCAGCGACAAAATCTCGCCCAAATCTTAAACTTGGGTAAGGTTGAGGCTTCTTCCACTGGTGATTTAGAGTCCAATCTAACAATTCGCGTCGGTCAAGACTGGATTGAAAACACTTTGTCAAATCTGGGTATTTATAGTAATTTCTACGACTAAGTTGTATGATCGCACCTCACAAATTTGGTTCAATTCCGGCTGCCCTAAGTTGTGCTGCTAATCGTTCAGCTCGTTCCTTTAACTGTTCAGCTTTTTCCAATCCCAAAGCAATAGTTCCCCGTTTTTATCCCACCACCTTAGCCAGTATCCTGTCCGATTTTCTCTGGTTCCTTGCCATCGCCCCAGAAATAAACTCATTTGGGCAATCCAGTAACGATTGTTGGCATCCGGGTTGCATAACTGATATCGTCCTGAATCATCTAGTTGATAAACCTCCAAATCCGCTGTGTCTGGTTTAAAAATGACGTAGTTAGGAACTTTTAAGACTTGCTCATAGAAAAACCATTTACCTGGAGGATAGGTGGGCTTGTTGGAATACTCGCCCCCTTCTGTATCGGAGAGAAATTCCATGACAATAACTGGAATGTCGCCCTGAAGCCGAGGTGTATAACTGCGCTTAATTTCTTCTCGTGAAACTCGAATAAAGGGTATGTATGCCCCAATCTGGAGCTTTTATAACCATCTTTTGATTTACAGTCGCGCAGATACCATAATTAGTAGTAATCAGCGCATCTCTGGCAACTTTTCACCGATTTCTAAGCTTTCAGTTAAAGCAGCAGCAAGAGGAGCTGATTAATGTTGTCCACTGGTTCGTCGTCTAAAAGAAAGTCATCTGGTAGCTTTTCCCAGGTAATTTCGTAAGTGGTCATTACTGGCTAACATAGTAGGTTAATCGTGTGTCGATCGCTAGGAAAGAGGGTTTAAAAAGTAGCGAGAGTTACTTTTGGCTTTACTGTAGCGCTTTCGGGTGAGCAATGAATCAGCTTGTGGTGATCGCTCAAGACTTGCAGGGTGTGAATGGAAACAGTTACGCTAACCCAGTGTAAATCTGTTAGAAATACTATTTGGCTCAAAGAGATGAGGGAATGAAACCTGGCTTTGAGTGGGATGAACAAAAAGCTCAACAAAATCTCGAAAAGCACGGTATATCATTTGAAGAGGCTGCTACTATTTTTGACGATCCATTCTCTATAACAATTAATGATCCACTACACTCTATAGATGAAGAACGTTGTGTCACACTTGGCCTCAGAAGCACAACGACTATTGATTGTTATTCACACAGATCGGGGAGATAATATTCGTGTCATCAGTGCTCGTGCTGCCACGCGGCGTGAAAGAGAAACTTATGAGCGAGATTTCTGAACCTCAGCATAAATCTGAAATACCGAATGAACCCGGAAATGCTTGACGAGTATGATTTCAGTCAGGGAATTAGAGGTAAATATTTTCAACGCTTCCAGCAAGTTGATGCTGGGTCAATTCAAGCCTATCGTAATAGGGTTTTTGCTCTATGTCTTCATCTAAGCCATGCTACAGAGCCGATAGTTCGAGCAAATACAGCTAAGATTTGGCGGGTACTGCGACAACTCTAGCGCAATTGGAAGCAGAAGTAGCACAGCAAGCAAGAGATTAAAGGAAAAAGCAATTATCTTATTACAAAGGTATTCTAATAACAATTTACCGAGTGCGATCGCTCTGTTTTTGAGTAAAATTTGCAGTGCTTGTGTCGTCCTAATAGAAATTAGATAATTTTATTTATCTCGTGTATCGTAGTCAAAATAAAATATTTTTAATTTCCCAAATAGCACTCTAATTCGCGAAAATTTGAATTTTACTATAAATTAATCTCCATATGCTTGAGCAGAATTTAGAATTTTATAGTTTCGTGGTTTCTTTAACTTCGGCTGTAATTTCCTTGTTTTCAGCTTCGGTTGCATTCATGGCTTTGATATCAAAAGTATTAGTTTGAGTGAGAAAATGAATGAATTAACAGACCGCGCAACACAAGTGAATGAATTGAGCAAATTTTCTGATGTACTAAATGCAGCAGAAAAAGAATTAAGCCCTTTTATTAAAGAAATTTCCTCAAAAGCATATAAATTCCTAAAGGATATCTGGGATTATACAGATACCTTGGATTTAAGACCGTAAGAAGGCAGATGTAATCAATATATGAGACACATATTTTACACTATTATAGGGTTACTTGATAACTCTTTTAGTTATGAATTAACCTGGCAAACTCATCAAAGTTTACATCGAAGATTTAAGAGTATTTTAGATATTGAACATGATTTAGCAGGATTTACTCCGAGGTGCAATAAGGTAAATTTTTCTAAAGAGTATTCAGCTTGGCAGAAGAAACATCTTGAGCGGCAATTGTATCATTCTAGGGAATTTATTAACCTAGCATCTGAATATATAAACGGAATTTCAGAAAAGATAAGCTATATAGGTTTAGTCAAGAAAAAATTAATATAATATTTCAGGATTTACGGAATAATGAGTCACTGATTAAGAAATGGATAAAAATAATGAAAGACCTCAAAAATAAAAATGAGAAATATGAATTGATTAAATTGTCAGATGCTTATCAATTAAATAAATTATTCGATGAATTCCTAAATAAACTAAGAATTCTAGATTCTCTGTGGTTGTTTGAAATTGATGTAACAGTGGAACAAACAGATCAGCAACTATCTCGTGTGATATTAATCGGATTTATATTAATGCTTATCTACTATTTCAATTCGTGGGGAAAATGGTATGAGTTTTAACATAATATACTTAGGTAAGTATTTAAAATATAAAAAGTAATTCAAATGCGAATTGTGAAGCAAAAAAGCCCTTTGGGCATCGCCGAATATAAAAATTATTCAACCGCTTCTACTGCGCTTGCTGAGTTGGATTTTAATTTTGCTCCTTGCTTGTTTGTGGATAATACTTACTCCCAAGCCAGCTTTAGCTCAGGCAAATACAATTAACTACAGCAACACGAATCTAGAAAACCGTGACTTCTCCAACGCCAATTTAGTGGGTGGAGTGTTTGCTGCGGCAGGAATGCGCGGGGCAAACTTTAAAGAAGCTAACCTTACTAATGCCATTTTCACTCTGGGAGTTTTAGTGGGAGCAAATCTGGAAGATGCAAACCTTACAGGTGCTTTAGCTGACCGCGTAACGTTCACTGGTGCGAACCTAACTAATGCTATTTTCCAAGAAGCAATCTTAAATAGCTCCAGTTTTTATGATGCCAACATTACTGGTGCTGACTTCACGGATGCCTTAATTGACCGCTATCAAGTAGCGCAACTCTGTGAACGGGCAGATGGGGTAAATTCAGTAACTGGTGTTTCCACACGAGAAAGTTTAGGCTGTCGTTAAAAAATTAGTTTTAAAATCGTCAAGCGATCGCATCATCTATCCAAAACATCAACTAGCTTGACAACTTTATGACTTAAAGTTTACTTGTGAACCTACTCAAACTTATCTTTTGAAGGATTCTCTTAAAATCCATGCTGCAAGGATTTTTTCAGATTGCACTAACGCTACTGATTTTGGTAGCGATCGCTCCTCTTTTTGGCAGATACATAGCGCGTGTCTTCTTAGGAGAAAAAACACTACTTGAACCTATAATAATGCCTGTAGAGGGAGCTATTTACGCTTTAGCGGGTATACGTGCCAAAGAAGACATGACTGGTTGGCAGTATGCTCAAGCATTACTTTACACTAATCTTGTTATGGGCATTTTTGGATATTTGCTCATAATGTTTCAGGGAGTTTTACCCTTAAATCCTACTAAGTTAAATGCACCAACTTGGCATTTAGGACTACACACAATAATCTCATTTTTGACTAATACAGACCAACAACACTACTCTGGCGAGACAACTATAAGTTATCTAACTCAAATAGCAGGTTTAGCCTTTTTAATGTTTACTTCAGCCGCAACAGGTTTAGCGGTGGGAATTGCCTTTATTCGCGGCTTAACAGGTAGACCACTAGGTAATTATTATGTTGATCTAACTCGCTCAATCACACGCATACTGCTACCAATTTCGATTATTAGTGCATTGTTGCTACTCATATTAGGTGTACCGCAAACATTTGCTCCACCTGCGACTGTTACAACTTTAGAAGGAGCAACACAGTATATTGCTAGAGGTCCTATTGCCGCTTTTGAAAGCATCAAACTGCTAGGAGAAAACGGCGGCGGCTTTTTTGGTGTTAACTCCGCGCACCCGTTTGAAAATCCAAATGGTGGCACTAATCTGATCGAAACTTTGGCAATGCTCTGCATTCCTGCTGCTTTGATTTACACCTATGGCGTGTTTGCAAATAATAAAAAGCAAGCTTGGTTACTTTTCTGGATGGTGTTTACCATCTTTATAATTTTGGTAGGAGTAACTGCCATTGGTGAATATCAAGGCAATGAAATTATTAATTCCATTTTGGGAGTAGAACAGTCAAATTTAGAAGGAAAAGAAGTCCGATTCGGTTGGGCAGAAACTGCGTTGTGGGCAGTTGCGACAACAGGAACTATGTGTGGGGCTGTTAACGGGATGCACGATTCCCTGATGCCAACAGGTGGCTTTTCCACCCTATTTAACTTATTTTTACAGATTGTCTGGGGTGGTCAAGGAACGGGAACGGCTTATTTATTTATTTACCTAATTTTAACCGTATTCCTGACTGGATTAATGGTAGGAAGAACGCCAGAGTTTCTCAGCCGCAAAATTGAAAAGCGTGAAATTGTCCTTGCTAGCGTAGTGCTACTTGTTCACCCGATTTTTGTTTTAATTCCTAGCGCGATCGCCCTTGCCTTTCCCGATACACTTGCGGGAATTAGCAACCCTGGCTTTCATGGAGTCTCTCAGGTAGTTTATGAATACACATCAGCTGCTGCAAATAATGGCTCTGGTTTTGAAGGATTGGATGATAACACGCTTTGGTGGAACCTAAGTACCATTGTTAGTTTGCTGGGTGGTCGCTACATCCCGATTATTGCCATTTTACTTTTGGCAGATAGTATGGCTCAAAAACAGCCAGTACCCGAAACAGCTGGAACATTAAGAACTGATTCGCTGCTATTTACTGGTGTGACAGCTGGAGTCATTTTGATTCTAGGAGTGCTAACCTTCTTTCCAGTTCTAGCTTTAGGACCGCTCGCCGAAGCATTTCAAATTAATAGTAGTCAGCAGTCAGTAGTTAGCAATCAGCCTGTTGAATTATTAATTTCTAAAACCCAGCAACCAGACAAAGATTTACACCTCTTACAACCTAATTTAAAAGCTAATAGCTGAAAGCTGAGAGCTAATTATGAACTCTGCAAATCCTGCTTCACCTCGATCCACTCCTCAACCAGGTGGACCTCGCTCCTCACGCAAACATACACCGAAGGTAAATACGCAAGGGCTTTACCAAAGAGCGATAAAAGATGCCTTTGTCAAGCTTAACCCCAAGCAGATGAGCAAAAACCCAGTAATGTTTTTGGTTTGGGTAGGTACGATTATCACTTTTTTGGTTACAATCGAGCCTAATTTGTTTGGTTCAACTCAAGGACAAAACCCCAGGGTTTTCAACGGCTTAATTACGCTTATTTTGTTTTCCACCGTTGTATTTGCCAATTTTGCGGAAGCGGTGGCTGAAGGGCGAGGCAAGGCTCAAGCTGACGCTCTACGCTCAACGAAATCAGATACGATCGCCCGAAAAATATTGCCAGATGGTGCAACTGCGGAAGTAAGTTCAACTACTTTACACCAAGGCGATCAAGTAAAAGTAATTGCTGGTGATATTATTCCAGCCGACGGCGAAGTGATTGCTGGTGTCGCTTCCGTAGATGAATCTGCAATTACAGGTGAATCAGCACCAGTGCTTAAAGAAACTGGCTCGGATGTCGCTAGTTCCGTTACAGGTGGAACACGGATTATTTCTGATGAACTGACAATCCGGATCACTTCTGATCCAGGCAAAGGATTTATTGACCGGATGATTGCCTTAGTTGAGGGTGCAGAAAGAGCGAAAACGCCGAATGAAATCGCGCTGACAGTATTACTAGCAGTTCTGACACTAGTTTTTCTGTTTGTAATCGCAACGCTTTCCCCGATCGCTAACTATGTTAATAGTCCAGTTAGTGTAGCAGTTTTAATTGCTTTATTAGTAGCGTTAATTCCAACCTCAATTGGCGGGTTACTCAGTGCGATCGGAATCGCATGTATGGATAGAGTTTCTCAATTTAATGTCATTGCCACGAGTGGACGAGCCGTGGAAGTGTGCGGCGATGTCAACACGCTCGTTTTAGACAAGACAGGTACAATTACGCTGGGTAATCGCTTGGCAGAAGAATTCATCCCAGTTAATGGTCACTCAATGGAAGATATTGCCAATGTCGCTCTGGCTGCAAGTGTGTTTGATGACACGCCAGAGGGAAAATCAATTGTGCGACTGGCAGAAAAGTTAGGTGCTAGCGTTGATTTTGACCGCACTGGAGCCGAAGGAATTGAATTTTCCGCTAAAACGCGCATGAGTGGTACAAATTTGCCGAATGGTAGAGAAGTGCGTAAGGGAGCAGTAGATGCAATTAAAGGGTTTGTCGCGATCGCGTAGTGTGTGGGCGAAGCGCATTCGCGTATGGCGACCTTCCAGAACTTGATGCTGCCTATCAACGAGTCTCTCAACTAGGAGGTACACCCCTAGCTGTTTGCCAAAATAACGACATCTACGGTGTGATTTATCTTAAAGACATTGTTAAACCTGGGATCAAAGAACGCTTTGACCAGTTGCGCCGTATGGGAGTACGGACAATCATGCTTACTGGCGACAACCGGATTACTGCTTCGGTAATTGCCCAAGAAGCTGGAGTCGATGACTTTATTGCCGAAGCAACGCCAGAAGACAAAATTGAAGTAATTCAAAAGTGAGCAAGCACAGGACAAACTAGTTGCGATGACGGGAGATGGTACAAATGATGCTCCAGCACTGGCACAAGCAAACGTCGGCGTAGCGATGAATAGTGGTACTCAGGCAGCAAAAGAAGCAGCTAACATGGTTGATTTAGATTCTGACCCGACAAAACTAATTGATATTGTCTCTATTGGTAAACAACTGCTAATTACCAGGGGGCGCTAACTACGTTTTCGCTCGCCAATGATATTGCTAAATACTTTGCAATTATTCCGGTAATATTTGCTTCCGCTAGGCTAGAAAGCCTCAATGTGATGAATTTGGCTAGCACCAATTCAGCCGTTCTATCGGCGCTGATTTACAATGCTTTGATTATTCCGGCTTTGATTCCCCTGGCACTTACAGGTGTGAAGTTTAGACCATTAACGGCAAATCAACTATTGCAACGAAACATTCTTAATTTATGGCTTGGGCGGAGTGATTGCGCCGTTTATTGCGATTAAGGTGATTGATGTTGCGATTTCATCTGTGGGATTAGCTTAGAAAACGTAGACCTGAAAAGGCTTCACGTAGAAACCGCAAGGAAAAGAGGAAAGAATTATGAGAGTTACTGAGTTGAATTTCGCAGGTGAATGTAGCTCAAGGAATTTCTTTGTGTGGCTTGAATGGCGTAGGCAAAAGCTACCACTTGCTATTTTTCTATTGCTATGTCTGAATTTGCTCATTGCCCTGGCTGTTTATGCTGCTGCTGGAACACTAGAACGTCGCCATGCATGGGCAATTGGCATCCTGGGCTTAGTAACGCTAGGACTTGTAATTTACTTGTTTGATGTTGTTTTTCGACCGGAGCGCTACTAATGTCTATTGTTCGAGAAACAAGTAGAGCAATTCGCCTTACCTCTAGCTCTTTGGGTGCTAACGGCAATTATTTATCCTTTTGTTATTACCTTAGTAGGTGTTTTCTTTCCTTTTCAAGCTAACGGCAGCATAATAGAAAATCTTCAAGGACAACCAATTGGTTCGGCTTTGATTGGTCAATCTTTCTCAACTGAGCGATATTTTCAAAGTCGTCCGAGTACAGTCGAATATAGTCAAAATCCAGAGAATATAGGCAACAGGTGTATCTGGTGCTAGTAATTTAGCTCCTAGCAATCCCAGATTTGCTCAAACGCATTGAAGAAACGGTTTCACAGCTACAAGAGGACGGCTATTCAACCCACCGCTGCTCTGGTTTACACCTCTGGATCTGGTTTAGACCCACATATTACAGTGGAATCAGCTTATGCTCAAATAGCGCGCGTAGCCGATGCTCGTGGCATATCTACCGATCAAATAGCTGCTGCAATTGATAAACACACGCAGGGTAGATTCTGGGGGATTTTTGGTGAACCGGGAGTCAATGTTTTGAATTTGAATCGTGAACTTGATGTTTTGCAAGCTTGCGTCAGTAAAATCAATAAGGTGGATGTTTTCTTTAATTGAAAGCATATATGCTTACTAAGCGTGAGATTATCGCTAATCCTAACGCTATGAAGGTAAGTGTTAATCCGCTTGCTGGAACTACTATTCGTCCAGCGCGGCGAGGCAAACATAAAATATTTATTGGCATGGCTCCTGGGGTAGGCAAAACCTTTCGGATGCTGGAAGAAGCCCATGCACTTAAACACGAAGGAATTGATGTAGTTATTGGGCTTTTAGAAACCCACGGACGTAAAGAGACGGCGCAGAAGGCAGCGGGTTTTTAGAAGTAATACCGCGGATGGAAATTCTTCGCGGTGGCTTGATGCTGACTGAAATGGATACTGATGCAATTTTGGCGCGATCGCCGCAGCTAGCGTTAGTAGATGAGTTGGCGCATACCAATGTCCCCGGTTCGCCGCGAGAAAAACGCTATCAAGATGTGGAAGTGATTTTGGCAGCAGGCATTGATGTCTACTCCACAATGAATATTCAGCATCTAGAAAGTCTTAATGACCTGGTAGCGCGGATTACTGGCGTGGTAGTGCGAGAGCGCGTTCCTGATCGCCTGTTGGAAGAGGCGGATGAAGTGGTGGTGGTTGATGTCACCCCAGAAACCCTGCAAGAACGGTTAATCGAAGGCAAAATCTACGCACCGCAAAAAGTCCAAGAATCGCTCTCTAACTTTTTCCAACGTCGCAACTTAATTGCCTTACGGGAACTGGCACTACGAGAAGTTGCAGACAACGTTGAGGAAGATGCGATCGCCTGCACCCCAGGTGAGAAATTCTGTAATATTCACGAGCGGGTTTTACAGTGTGCGTATCTACCTATCCCAATTCGGTACAACTGTTGCGTCGGGGAGCCCGCATTGCTGGTTATATGAATGCTCCTCTCTATGCTGTGTTTATCGCCGATCCAGATCGATTTCTGACTAAGAATGAAAGCTTATATATCGAAACTTGTGAGCGGCTCTGTAAAGAATTTGGTGGTACATTCATTCGTGTCAAAAGCAATGATGTAGCCACGGCGATCGCTGATGTGGCTCGTAAATATCACATTACTCAGATTGTGATCGGTGAAAGTCAGCACTCTCGCTGGAAAATATTGCTCAGGGGGTCTTTAACTCAAAAGTTAGTGCGATTGCTTAAAAACGTTGATTTGCATATCATGGCGACTGAAAGAGATGCTGTACCCGCGCTTAGCGGCTCCAGAAGGATGACTCGTGTAATTGGTTTAATCAGTGGTACGTCGGTTGATGGTATTGATGCTGTTTTAGTAGATATTGTCGGTACTGACTTGGATTTAAAAGTAGAACTGATAACTGGAAAACTTATCCCTACCTAAGCTGACCTTAGAGAGCAGATATTGGCGGTTTGTGGTGGAGCAGCTATTTCAATGGCGCAGTTGGCAGAATTAGATGATGCGATCGCGCTTGCCTTTGCCCAAGCAGCCCAAGATATTCAAATCGGTTATACTTGCGCTCAGTTAATTGGCTCTCACGGTCAAACACTTTACCATCGACCGCCGCAGGGGAGCAGGGGAAGTATCTTTGCTATCCGACTTAACACCCAACTTGGGTACAGTCTTCAACTGGGGCGTGGTGCTGTGATTGCTCAGCTAATGGGTATTACTACCGTGAGTAATTTTCGGGTTGCTGATATTGCTGCTGGGGGTCAAGGTGCGCCTTTAGTGTCGAAAGTAGATGCCTATTTGCTTAGTGATCTCCAAGAGTCTCGTTGTATTCAAAATATTGGTGGGATTGGCAACGTAACTTATCTTCCGCCTCGTTATCACTCTAGCTGGACAGAGAAAATTCGCGGGTGGGATACGGGACCAGGAAATTCGCTGCTGGATCTGGCAGTGCAGCATTTAACTGCCGGCGCGAAGACTTACGATCAAGATGGCAGTTGGGCTGCGACTGGTACTCCCTGCGATAAATTGGTAGAACAGTGGCTTAACCAAGACTTCTTTCAGCAGCTGCCGCCTAAATCTACAGGTCGAGAATTATTCGGCTCTGAATATCTGCACCAGTGTCTAGCAGATGCGGAGATATATCAGCTTAGTCCAGCTGATCTACTGGCGACTCTCACTGAACTGACCGTTGCTTCAATTGTCAGAGAATACAACACTTTCTTACCCCATCTACCTGAGCGGGTGCTGTTGTGTGGCGGCGGCAGTCGAAATCTCTACTTGAAACGGCGGTTACAATCTTGGCTGGAATCAGTACCAGTTTTAACCACTGATGAAGTTGGATTAAGTGCAGATTTTAAAGAAGCGATCGCCTTTGCAGTTTTGGCACATTGGCGTAATTTAGGTATTCCTGGTAATTTGCCTCAAGTCACTGGAGCAACAATAGAGGTTCTTCTAGGAGACTTTTACCCGGTTTATCGCGGCAGATAATCAGGTTCAGCAGTTTCACTGTTGACCTGCTAGGCAGTCACCAGATATGACATTGATCTAGCAGTGTCAATATTAGTGGTGTAATTTTTCCAAGTAATATTTGTCGGTAGCAAGATTTATGTCTGCTCACCATCTTTATAAAGAGCTAGGGCTGTCATTATTAATATCCCCATACGCCTTTAATTAATCAAGTTTCTATGACACCCAACATTGGTTGCTTAATCTCCAAGCGCTATCAGCTCCAAGAATTAATTGGAACTGGAGCAATGGGGCAAGTTTATCGGGCAAAGGACAATTTGTTGGGAGGTGTGCCTGTTGCTATCAAGTTTCTTAGCTTATCAATCCACAATCAAAGAATTCGAGTGCAGGAACGCTTTGAGCAAGAAGCACAAACAAGCGCTCTCCTGAGCCAAAAAAGTATTCATATTGTCCGGGTAATGGATTACGGCGTGGACGAGAATGGCACTCCATTCTACGTTATGGAATATTTGCTAGGAGACACCCTTGGCGATGTCATCCGCAGCCAAATTGATTTAGCAAGATTCTTAAATATGGCGCGTCAAATTAGTTTGGGGTTACAGTGTGCTCATCAGGGCATCCTAGTTAATGGTGAAATCTGCCCAATCATCCATCGAGATATTAAACCCAACAACATTTTGGTAATTCAAGATTCTAGTTTTGGCGAGTTGATAAAAATTTTGGACTTTGGAATTGCCAAATTGCTCCAGCCAGACAGTGCTAAAACTAACTGCTATTTGGGTACATTAACTTATTCTTCTCCAGAACAAATGGAGGGTCAGGAACTTGATAATCGTTCTGACATTTATAGTTTGGGTGTAATGATGTTTGAGATGCTAACAGGCAAGATTCCCTTGCAAGTAGATACTGATTCTTTTGGAGGATGGTACAAGGCGCATCATTTTCAACCACCACGTTCCTTTGCGGCGGCTAATCCTAGATTAAATCTACCTCTAGGATTACAGGATTTAGTGATGAGTTGTCTGGCTAAGAAACCAAGCAATCGCCCTCAAAGTATTGCTGAAATCCTCCAAGCTTTGGTATACCTAGAGCAGCGCTATGGTGCTGTTGCTCCAGTTGATCAGCGAATAGGGGAAGTGCTGATTAAGCAGACGCTTACATCTAAAGGTAAATCTTTAGAGCTGCGATCAATAACTGAAGTTTGCCAGCTAAATTCTTGGCCCCAGGATAAACCAATTGCCGATATTGTCTTTCCCCATCCACTCTGCATTAATAATCAGGAAAGCACAGCATTGTGGGTAATGCTACCACAACATGAGATTCAAAAGCATCTACCAAGCACACGCTACAACCAATTCTTGTTTATACCCTCTCCTCACCCAATGATTTTGTGGATTACAGTCCTCCACAGCGTTGAACATGGATCAAAGTGGCTTCCTTACTACCTTGATTTGAAAACTCACCAAGGTCAAGAAGTAGCGCGACTACTGGCAGAAACAAGGAACTATCGAATGTTGTTATTTGCCAAAGAGGTACCTCAACACGCTTATACTTGTCTAACATTAAACATTGCTCCTGCTCAATGCCAATTATTGCAAGAGTGGCTTATTACTAGTGAGATATTAGTTTCGGATGCCGAGCCGCAAGTCAGCAAAAGTCTACTTAAAGAAGAATTTCAAAAGCTCAAACCTCAACTTCTAATGAAGCTTGAAGCACTTCATAGCCATTCCTCATTTACCTTTTTAGGTTAAATGTTTTAGCAGTTATATATTCTAATAGAGAAATATTTATAATATTTCAGCACCTAAAATACTGGATTATAACAATAATTGTAAGCGTTGATATTAGTTTTAATTTAAATCAAAGTACAGTTAAGATAAAATTATCCGGCTATAGTTTTTAAATTATTATTTTTATAGAGCCAATGAGCAGATTAAGTTATTCAGCTAACTGCTTTAATACAATCTCAATATTAGTAAAGCAAAAATTAGAAATATTAACTTATTACCTTTACTAACTTACAAACAAAGTTTTAAGTTGACGGCCCAGAATCCCCAGCTCTTTTCTTCTCTAGAACCGAGCAAGAAACGGAGGTCGCCTACTGTGGTAGTTTAACCCAGTACTATGATGCCCAAGGAGTTTGTTCAATACCCCAGTGATGCTTTAGAAGCTGTTTGTAAGTTACTTCGCGCATAACCATTTGTTGATACAACTTGACCAAGAAGTCCTGAGCTTGTTCATGGCTCATATGCTGAACCTGCGTTTCAAAGGAGCGGATGTTGAATTGCTGTTCAAGAGACAGTTTGATTGGTTGACTCATAGATAACTCCAATAAAAGAGACACTAACGCTCAGTAGAAGCTCCAACAGGAGATTAACTGGAATAAAACCTGTATTCGTTCTACTGTATTAAAAAATATAACAACTGTTTGACAATTTTGCCCTACTCCTAATTAGGTATCAACGTTATACAAAACAAGATGACTTAGCCTCTAGAGTTTCTATCAGAGGATAGATGTAGTTTTATCAATTTATAGCTGGCAAAAATGCTCAATTTGAACAAAAACTGGGTATATATACTCAAATAGCAAAATGACTGAAGTTGTGGTGGATAAGGGCGAAGCTGTAATTAGGAGGATAAATCTACTTTTGTTTTAGGGCAGGCTTTTCGAGCCTTAAAACCTAGAGAATGGTTCTAGCAGCTTATTCAGGGGAATTGCTATAAGTGTGGCATTCGGCGATGGAATCAATGTGCAAGATGAATGCAAGGAAATGATTACTCCTAGTCAAGTCTAGCTTCTGCCCATATTAGAAGCTTATTAAACAAGTTTAGACCGCTCTAGGTAGGACTTAAAGCAATGTTAAAACTATGCTTCTTTAAGAGGCAGTTGGATAGTAAACGTACTACCTTTACACAACACGCTTTGAATCTGAATACTACCATGATGGGATTGAGCGATCGCTCTAGCGATTGCCAGTCCCAATCCAGAGCCGCCCGAATGTCGGGAGCGATCGCTATGCACGCGGTAGAAGCGCTCAAAAATCCGAGTTTGCTCCGCCTGGGCAATACCAATGCCTGTATCCTGAATACTAATCAGCGCATAATGGTCGCTTTGGTCTAGGACGACATTTACTCTGCCACCTGTAGGGGTGTATTGAATAGCATTGATAATTAAGTTAGAAACCAGGCGATAAAGCTGTTCTTCATGTCCGACAACATTTAGTTGTTTACGCACTCTCATAGTAGAAGTCAACTCTACATCAGCAGCGATCGCCAATGTTGCCAATTCCTCTACTAAATCGCTGACAATATCATTCAAGCAACACTGATGTCGCATCGGTAATGGTTGCTGCTCCATGCGAGCCAGCAGCAGTAAGTCAGCAACTAGCTCACTCAGCCGCCGATTCTGACGGTCTATAGCGCGTAAGATGTCCTGCGTTTCTGGTACAAAGGAGTGAATCAAAGCTGATTCAATGGTCGCTTGTGTAGCGGCTAAGGGTGTCCGTAATTCGTGGGCAGCATCCGCAGTAAACTGTTGGATCTGTCTATATGATTGGTAAATCGGTTGCATTGCTAACCCGGATAACCACCAGCTAGAACCACCTACCAGCGTCATGGCAATTGGCAAGCCTAGCAATAAAATCAATTTTACATTCGCCAGGTAATCATCAATGTCTTTGAGACTTCGCCCCATCTGCATATATCCCCAGTCAAAATTATTCTGGGTATGCAGTGCTAGGGAAATTTGGTGATAGCGATTTCCTTCACTGTCCTTAAGCGTTTGCCAAGTACCTTTTCCGGATGTTAGAGGTAACCCTTGAGGCTGAAAACCTGCCACAGCAATAATCCGTTCAGAACGATCTAACAACCGTATATAGTAGTCGCCTTGGTGAATTGCTCCTAAGACGTGGCGTTTCTCCATTTTTGGCAAGAGTTGCTGGGTATTTGGCTCTAAGCGTCCAGGTTGCTTGAGAGTATTTTCAATGCTGTCATGTAGCGTTCCGGCAACAGACTCCAGTTCTCGATCTAAAGTTTGCCAGTGAGCGTGGACAATCGCCTGGTATAATCCCAAACCACACAGTCCCAGGATAAAACCCATCACGACTCCATACCAAAGAGCCAATCGCCAGCGAGTCAGGTGAAAAAGTTTATTTTGGTTCATGACTTTGATTGAGACGATACCCTATACCATGTATGGTCTCAATTAAGCGGTGATCGCCTGTCTGGGTCAGTTTGCGTCGCAGCAGACGCATTTGAGCCGCCACTACATTACTGATGGGTTCGGCACTCACTTCCCACAACTGATTCTGAATCTGGTCACGAGTGACAATCTGATTCGGGTGCTTCATGAAATACTCCAGCAGTTGGAATTCTTTACTGGTCAATGGAATGACTTGCTGATCAGAATCTGTGTTTTGAAAACAAACTGTGTGGGTAGCGTAATCTAAAGTAAGGCTTCCGACCTGTAAGTGTTGGGGTTGGAAGGAGGGCGAATCGCTTCTTTTGCAATGCTCTAACCTTGCTAGCAGTTCCACCATGCCAAATGGCTTTACTAGATAGTCATCTGCTCCTGCATCCAAGCCAGCAACTTTATCTTCCATTCTGTCTTTGGCTGTCAGCATTAAGACTGGGAAAGGTCTGCTTTTGAGCACGTAGCCGCTTGCACAGTTCTAATCCTGATAACCCTGGTAAGCAACCAGTCAAAAATAGCTAATGTATATTGAGTCCACTGGCTTTCTAGATAGTGCCAAGCTTCAGTGCCATCCAGAACCCAGTCAACCAATACTTTTCCTGGTTCAAGGTTCGCTTGATAGCTTCTCCAAATCCGGCTCATCTTCGACTAAAAGAACTTTCATAAAAGTAAGTCCACTTTTGCTTGACTACACCCCAGACTCTGAGCAGCACTTCAGTCACAGGGGAAGTAAGGTCTGGAGCGCTACTTAATAAGTTTGAATCCGAGCCATGCCAATTCATACATCTGCGCTTATCCCAATGCTTCTGCTGTAGACTCGGTAAAGGCTTCAAACGTGAAAAGCGGAGAGAATCGCGTTCTAACACCTTTCATCGAGACTGACAGGGTTGTTCCAGTCGGCACAGGTTGGGCAAAGGTAATCGTAATTTTGTCATTGACAGAAACAGTAGCATCATCTTTTTTCATCAGATTGGTCAGTAATAATAATGCGATCGCTTACCTTAATCCCTTGCACATCATCGACAAAGAGTTGTAACAGGGCACTACCTTGGATATGGACATCAAAATGATGAACCTATTATTTTTATGGTTGCAAAGGTGAATGAAATACAATCAAATATTATCTAAAGTAAGGATATTTACCAATAGGCTGTAAAGTCCTAATGATGTTTTTAACAGCCTACTTGTAGCTTTTAAGCTGAGATGCTGATGCCATTGTGACGACCTGTAATTAGTATGGTTGCGTTTGGTGTTGCGTTTTCTCAGTGATTCACTCTTTGCCTCGGACTTCATCCTACGCAAGCTTGATAGACGCTGCGTATAGAGCCGAGTCACATAAAGCAGGCGATCGCAGTAGTATTGCCATCATTTGCACGATGTCTCTAATGGGCATAACTTATTCGCAGTCGCGTAAATCTAACAAGCTTGAATGCAAGCATCAAAATTTGATTGCTCCGTTGTCATATATTTTCTGAAGTCATTAAATTCAGATTGATACTGACCAGATAGAAATATCAGTGAGCAAACAACATTTCTCCAAAAATAACCTGTAATTATATTTAGCGATTAAAGGTGATTTCACCACTAACGTCAGAAAGAACCGCATCGTAGGTGAGGTTTCCCAGGCAGCAAAGCTGTGTAATGTGCATCATAAGTGAGGGGAAGTATCTTTTGTGTTCATCAGGTAACTGAACTTGAGCCGTTACTTTCGCATTAGGAATTGCTTCGTGGTTATCCCCTTTTTGCAGATAGAAATCCATGTGCGTGCCATTACTTTCTGGCTCAGATACAAACTCTAAATGATAAGGACCTGATTCTATCACTTGACCTCCTTTAGATTCGATGGGATGGTCAGTTGTTTCGGCATTTTTTGAGGATGCTGGACTGGTTTGGGTTGTTATCTCGGCGGGTGAGGCATTTGGGCTAGTAGTCGAATTTGTAGGCTGCGTACCATTGCTACAGGACCCTAAAAAAATTAGTCCGATACTGCCTACAACAATTAAGCTTGCTTTTAGATTCATTTTCTTCTTTGTCTTTTACTACGTTAGTTTGAAATTTTTTGGTGAATAGATATATCTTGCGGTGTAAATCCTTCAGCCTGAATTGGCGTTATCTGAGGTATCAAAATTTTCCTAAATTGGGCGTATAAAGCTGGGAGAACTAACAGTGTTAACGCTGTAGAAGTAAACAAACCTCCTAATACAACAACTGCCAAAGGTTGGAGAATTTCCTTACCTGCACCACCTCCAACTACTAAAGGAGCCAAACCCAAAGCTGAGGTGAAAGCTGTCATTAAAATGGCGTTTAACCGCTCCATTGAGCCTTGAATTATTACCTGTTTAAAAGGCATTCCCTCAGCAAATTTGGTATTGTAATTATCAACTAATAGCAATCCGTTACGAGTTGCTACACCAAACAAAGTAATAAAACCGACTAACGAGGCAACAGAAATAATCCCACCCGTCAAAGCAACTGAAATTACTCCCCCCACCAATGCCAAGGGCAAGTTAATCATAATCATGGCGGTTGAGGGAATTGATTTTACTGTTAAATACATTAATACAGTAATTAGAACAAAAGCGATCGCACTAAAAACTAATATGTTTTGGGTAGCTCGTTGTTCCGACTCAAATTGACCACCGTATTGAATAAAGTAACCCGCAGGTAGATGTATTTGCTGCTTTACTTTTGAACTAATTTCATCAACTATGGAGCGTAAATCTCGCCCAGTAGCATTTGAGGAGACTACAATTAGTCGAGAAACATTTTCACGGTTGATTGTATTTGGTCCTGTACCGTAGCCAATTTGGGCAACTTGAGCGAGGGGAATCTTTTGATTAGTTGGGGTATCAATTAACAAATTGCTAATTGTTTCTAGATTGCCGCGATTTTTTTCCTGTAACCAGACAACCAAATCAAAAGTTTGTTGCTGTTCTAAGACTTGAGAAACTACTCGTCCATTCAAAGCAGTTTCAATAGTTTCAGCCAGTTCTCCCACTGTTAAACCATAACGAGCAGCAGAGGCGCGATCAAATTGAATTTGGATTTGTCTAATTGGTACTTGGGGTTCGAGTTGCAAATCTACAACTCCCTCAACTGTTTTCATCACCTCCTCTACTTGTTGTCCAATTGTGCGTAGTTGCTCTAAATCAGAACCATAAATTTTGACAGCGATCGCACTCCTTACCCCAGACAACACCTCATCCATTCGGTGAGAAATAAATCCCCCCACATTGGCTGCAACTCCAGGCAATCTTGCGAATTCCTCCCTCAGCTTTTCAATACTCGCTTCCCGGTTTTTTATCCCTGATTCACTCAACTCCACATCCAGTTCGCCAAAGTTGACACCACCAACATCGCTATCTCCTGGTGCGCGTCCAGAACGCAATGCGATCGCTTCAAATGAAGGATCATCCTTCAGAGCATCCTGAATCGCCCCTCCAGCGCGGTTAGTGGCTTCTAGAGAGACACCGGGATAAAGGTTTACGGCGTTGATTAGCGATCGCTCTTGAAACTGAGGTAAAAATACCCGTCCCAACGACGGTACAATTGCGATCGCCGCCACTAGACTTGCAGCCGCAATTACCAGAATCAGCTGAGAAGAACGCATCGAAAAATTCAAAAGGGGACGATAAAGTCCTTTAAAAAATCTCGCCACTGGGGGTTCTCTTTCTAGCAAGCGACCTGATGGTAGTAAGATTGCACACAAAGCCGGAGTAACTGTCAGTGCTGTCACACTAGAAGCCAAAACTGCTACTAAATAAGCAACACCCATCGGTGTAAAAATCCGACCTTCCACGCCAGCTAAAGCAAAAATGGGGGAGAAGACAACTACGGTAATTAAAGTTGCCCCAAATAGAGAATCGCGCACCTCCTGACAACCTGCAAACACAACTTGCAATGGCGATCGCGGTTGGGGTGAAAACTTGTTTTCCCGCAGAGAACGATGGACATTTTCCGCATCGACAATTGCATCATCAACTGCTGAACCAATTGCTACAGCTAGCCCGCCCAAGGTCATTGTGTTAAGTCCTTGACCTAGCCAATTTAATGCTAGCAATCCTAATAGTAAAGACAGAGGAAGTGCGGTAAGACTAACAACAAGAGTTCGCCAATCCATTAAAAACGGAATCAGAATTAAAGCAACAATAATGCTACCTTCAACCAGCGCTTCTCTAACGTTATCAATTGAAGCTTCAATAAAGTCTTCCTGACGGAAAGTTACAGTAACTTTAATATTCTTGGGTAAGCCTAATTTGACTTCTGCCATTGCTGCTTCAACAGCGCGAGTTACAGTCGGAGTATCGGCAAGCGGCTGTTTATTAACGATCAGGATAATTGCTTTTTGACCATTTAAACTGGCATCACCACGCTTAAGCGCAGCGCCAATTTGAACATCACCAACATCTCCTAATGTGATTGGTGTGCCATTACGAGATGTAATTACTGATTGTTTTAATTCTGCAATTGATGAAATGCGTCCCGCCCCGAATTAACAGTTCGGTGTCAGGATTAGTTAAATAGCCGCCAGGAACATTAACATTAGCCGATTGTGCAGCTTTAGTAACGTCTTCTAAAGAGACATCAAATGCTCTTAGTTTAGCTGGATCGACTAACACTTGATACTGGCGTACATCCCCACCAAATACCACCACTTGACTAACGCCTGGTACAGCCAAAGGCGATTTGTCACTTGCCAATCGACAATACGGCGCACTTCCATCAAATTGTTTTGGGTTTGGGGATTGGGAGTCCTCCTCCATCTTTGCTCCCCTGCCCTCTTACAGTAAAGGCATATTTAATTACTGTTCCGATGGGAGAACTGATTGGAGAAATCTGCGGTGTTTCAACTCCTTCTGGCAGCTTATTTCTGGCAAGCTGCAATCGCTCCGTTACCAGTTGGCGTGCTTGATAGATATCAGTTCCCCAGTTAAAGATAACTCTGACAACGGAGATACTTACGATGAAGATGAACGTACCGTTGTCACACCAGGAGTTCCATTAATTGCGCTTTCAATTGGTAAGGTGACGAGGGATTCAACTTCTTCTGGGGCGAGTCCTGGTGCTTCAGTTTGAATTTCGACTTGGGGTGGAGCAAAGCTGGGAAAAACATCTACAGGCATTTGCGAAGCGACGCGAAATATCCAAACTGTGACTAAAGCAGCAGCGAGGATGACTAACCAGCGTCGGGCAATTGACCACTTAATGATGGCACTGAGCATTTTTTAGGAGTTCTTAGCTTCAGATAAAGAAAATGACAGATTTTTACTTTTGATTATTGACTCCTGACTCTGCATTTTTGATGTGGTGGTTATCATTCCGTGCTGACAATTCATCTGTAGAAATCTCGATGCGAGCCGCTGGTGTAGAGACAAGATAGCCCTTTTTGTGGGGAACCATTGAGATTGTCTGGCAGATAGTCAATCCCTACCGATGTAGGAACCAACTGGGGTGAGGTGCGACGACCTGCCCAAAATGCAGCAGATCGATCCGCCCAAAGCTGGAATAACTAACCACCAAGGAAGTGAAGACTGAGGACTTGTAATTTGTCCTTGTCCCCTTGTCTCCTTGTCCCCTTGTCCTTTGCCCCCTTGTCTCCTTGTCCTCCCTGGGAACGCCACCGCGCAAGGATTGGGCATAAAGTTGCATTGCGCCTTGAGTGACAACGTGATCGCCATCAAATAAACCGCTCTTAACTTCAACTCTGTCCCCGGACGTTTGACCTAACGTAACTTCAGCGCTTTGGTAAGCATTGCCATTTTGAATATAAACAAGTTTTTTACCATTAGCTTCAACCACAGATGAATTGGAAATGACCAAAATAGATGTAGGCGTGTGTGTTAAAACTTCTAATTCGGCAAACATTCCAGGCCAAAGCTGACCACCAAAGTTGTCCAGTTCGGCTTGTACTGGGACAACTCGTGTTTCCCCTTCTACCATTGAGCCAATCCGTTTAATTCGTCCCGGTAAAAGTACGATTAGGTAAGCTAGCAACTTTTACACTTACCAGTTGACCCGTCTCAACTTTGTTTAAATCTTTTTCATAAATATTCGCCGTTGCAAAACCCGGCTGTCATTCACAATTGTCATTAGCTTGCCACCTGCATCCTGAAATGACTGACCAAGGGTAACTTCTCGGTCGGCAACTCTGCCAGAGATCGGAGCAGATACCGTAACCAACCCTTTAGCATCAGCGCGGGTTTAGTTGAGCCAGCCGCGTCTGATAGGTGGCACTGCTAAAGGCGGATACGAGACTGAGCCACTTCAACATCTGACTGAACGCGTTTCAGTTGCGCTTCTGCTTCTAAACTTCCTGGCGACTAGTTGCTTTTGCTAGTTGTGCTTTGCCTTCTGCTAGATGAGCAAGAGATTCTAACATTTGGCGACGTGGCAGCGCTCCTGCTCTTACCAAATCACGATCGCGGTTATACTGCTCCTGAGCTACCTTAAGTTCGGTGCGAGTTTGTTCGATATCAAATGCTGCAATTTGACGCTGACGTGCCAGATTTGTTGAGCTAGCTGTAAGTCTGCTTGAGCTTTGCTGCAAATCAGCGATCGCCTCGCTCCGTTTTTCTGGGATGCTACGCGCAGTTCAACTAGATCAGGACTGGATAAAACAGCGACGGGTTGACCTGCTTTTACAGATGCACCAGGTTCTACTAAAAGTTCAACCACTGTACCTGGAATCGGTGCGGTAACTTCCACTTTTTTTGCTGGGCAGAGTTTCAATCTGTCCGGTGGTTTTGATGCCAATAGCCAGATTAGTTTTGTTAACAGGCTCTACTTTAATTTCTAGCCGTTTGGCTGTTTGTGGATCAACTCTAATCCCAGCAACTTGGGTTGCTTCGCCTCCTCCTTGGAATTCATCTCCATGTCCGCCGTGAGCTAAAACAACTGGAGTACCCATAAGAACAAAACTGAGGATTGCTCAGAAATATACCAAACAACTGATTGGGAGCGGTTATTAAGCATTATGGGCAATGTTCTTGCGTACCAAGAGGGCAAAGTTGTGCTTGGATGTCGGCATTCTAAAAAAGGTATTTTTTTGTTCTGCACTTTCTTAGGCGCTAGAACTGCCTCTTGAACTCAGTTTTCCACATAAAAATGAAATCAGGATGAAATCGCCTGACATCTTGGACAAAATTATTGCCGCAGCATCGTACTCGATTCTTTGAAAGTTAATTTCCTCATTCTGTATCGAAGAAAGTAGCCCGTTCGACAGGTTCCAGCGTTACTCCTAGAACTGCAAGTTCCTCACAGCGATGCCAACCTTCTTTCCAATGCTGCGATTTAAGAGGGCTAGTTTTCTGTCTTGTGTAAGCTGCGAATACCAATTCCACAGCACCGAGAGAGCTGCATGGTAAAAACTAACCTCACTCAAACCCAATTTGAATTGCTCGGGGCGCTTAGACTTAGTACCTACTCCCCGTGAAGTGGATATGTGGGAAATGAAATAGGATTTTCCCAAATGGCAGACGGTGTATACCTAAAACTGGCGCATCAACGGGACTTTTTGACCGTTTACGGGGATTAGAGACAGAGGGAGAAGCGATTATTTCAAAGCATCATTTCAGCCAGGTTTGATGCTGGAAAACTGATAAAGGGTCGCAAACGGTTCTTAACGGTTGATACGTTGGGGTTAGTGCTGCGCGTCTTCGTGACAGCCGCCTGAACCGAGAGGCGGTAAACTTTTCAATCTCCACAACTATCACAGTGACATTATCATGCCCACCATTTGTTTTAGCTGCCTCAACAAGATCGAAAACGGCTTGATTAATATCTAGAGATTGGAGGTGTGAAGCAATCAGTTGGTCAGAGAGTTCTTCAGTAAGACCATCACTACACAACAGCAAGCGATCGCCCGGTTGGACATTTAGTGCTTGAACATCAATTTGATGCAGTTCCTCACGACCTAAACACTGCAATAAAATATGCCGATAGGGATGAGTCCGCGCTGCCTCTGGTGTGAGTTCACCAAATTTTAAAGCTTTAGCTACCCAGGTATGGTCTTGCGTTATCTGCTGTAGCTTTGACCCAAACTGATAGAGGCGAGAGTCCCCAACATGAGCGCAGTAGACTTGTTGCTGTCGGAAAATTAATGCGACAGCCGTTGTACCCATATCAGAGCGTTGGGGATGATTTTGCTGATCTTGGACAATTGCTCTGTTTGCCTCCTTGAAAGCGTCCACCAAAAGAGATGGATTAGGCTTAACTGAGTTCCAATGTTCCCCTAGATAAGCCTGAATCACCTGGATAGCAATGCGACTCGCTTCCTCGCCTCCTGCGTGTCCACCCATGCCATCGGCGACAATGAAAAGTTGCCCGTTGGGGTCAATATAGTAAGCATCTTGGTTAGCAGAGCGAACCAGTCCCACATCGCTGAGACCCGTGAAGCGAAATTTCATAACTTTATCGCAATTAAGACATTCGATCGTAGCGATCAAGGCGTACAAGCAGTCTGATCAAAGTTAACCCGATCACTGCTGCTATTAAAGCAGGAACCAGCGCCAACCATGCATAATGATTGACCCATAAAATCGTCGCTGACAGGGTAAACGCACTGACTATTAAAGCATAGGTAGTTGCCATTTGCAGGTTACTCTGCCGACGTAGTAGCCGCTCTGTTTCTATAGAACGAACCCGGAGGCGCAGATCCCCACTTTCTAGTTTCTCAAGTGTATCTTCAAGCCGACGTGGTAGGCTCAATGCCGTACTACCAACAGCAGCGGCTTGGCGACCTAATTCATTCAGAAAACTCTTATCAGAACTATCTCCATTAGTCATAAGCTGCATTGCAAAAGGTCTGGCGACTTCCATAAAGTTAAAATCTGGATCTAAACCTTTCCCCACACCTTCTAGGGTTGAGAACGCCCGCATCACAAATGTAAAGGTTGCGGGAAACCGAAAAGGCTGATCGTATGCGAGTTCGTAGAGATCGTCACTAATTGCACTAACCGATTGGTTTTCAAACGGCTTATCCATAAAATGATCCAGCATATACTGGACGGAACGCCGCACCGGACCCATATCATCCACTGGTGCAAGCGCACCCATTTCAACTAAAGAAAGCACTACGCGATCGCCATCTTTTTGGGCAATCCCAAACAGCGTATCCATTAAGCCCTCACGAATGTTGGACTTAATTCGCCCCATCATCCCAAAATCATAGAAGATCAAAGCGCCTTCTGCACTCACCGCAATATTACCTGGATGAGGGTCAGCGTGGAAAAAGCCATCATTAAGTAACTGATGTAAGTAGGCTTCAGCACCAAGGCGCGCTACTATCTTACGATCTATCCCTGCTGCCTCTAAAGCTTCGTAGTGACTGATTTTAATTCCTGGAGCATATTCAAGTGTCAGAACTCGTGGCGATGTGTAACGCCAATAGATGCGCGGTACTTTTACCCAATCGTGCTTACGAAAGTTACGCCGAAAAGTATCAGCGTTACGACCTTCATTAAGATAGTCAATCTCTTCCCATAAAATCCGGCAACACTCCTCATAGATGCCCAACCAATCTCGACCGCGACCCCATTCTGGATGGCTTTGAAAGTAGCGGGTAATTCCCTTAAGAATCTTTAAATCAATTTCAAATAGCTGCCGTAATCCGGGGCGTTGCGCCTTAACAACCACCGTTTCGCCTGAATGTAACTGCGCTTTATGCACTTGCCCCAAGCTAGCGGCAGCTAAGGGAATTGGGTCAAAACTATGGAATAGGTTGGGAATTTTCTTGCCCAACTCTTGTTCAACAATGCTTTCTACCTGCTCATAGCTGAAGGCTGGTACTTTGTCTTGAAGCTTGGCAAGCTCTTCTACGTATTCGCTAGGAAATAAATCCGCACGGGTTGAGAACAGCTGTCCAATTTTAATGAAGGTTGGTCCTAAATCTAACAAGGTATTGCGAATCCAGACAGCTTGTTCTTTGTGTCTAGCTGACCGTCTAGCTTCAGTAACTCCGCCTGGATAGCTCCAAGATTTGTTGTTGAGCCAGAAGCCAATCACTAATTTTCCAACAAAGCTCCAAATGTCGAAAAAGCGCCGTTTGCTGGAGTAATTCTCTCGATTCCAGCGGTACGACTTATCTTTATAAACCGTCTCCAGACGTTTAGTGTACCGCTGGGATGTAACGGGTTTAACAGGAAGAACAGCCACTCGAATTCCTAAATTAGTTTTTTATAATTGATGTGAATGAGGATAAACTGCCTAAAAAGCAGAGGTTTTAGCTCAAAATTCTGTACAGGCTGTTTATGCAAGATATTTTTAGAACAATCTAAATTCTTAATCAACTGCCCTTACAAAATCAAAACTTTTGTTCAGCCTTCAGCTCATTCATCCAGATTTGCTCCGATGGCGTTGCAATTCAGATCGTAAAAGAGCAATTTCCGCTCTTAGTTCATCAATCATTGCTTGCAGATCAACTGACTGTGAGCCTTGAGTGACGATCGCTGTGGTAGTTTGAGCGACCCTGGCATTTTCTGCTTCACGCTCTGCCCGCTCCATAACTTTCTCTGTAAACTGTCGCAGATGCTCCCGTTGCTCTGCATCAAATTTACCAAGCTCACTTAGAGCATCAGTCAAGGCATTTTCCAACTGCTCATTAAGGATATCAGCTACAGCTCTGCCTACAAAAAAGGCTTGCACAAGGGGATTAGTCATAAATAATATTTCTGCGGTCGTCCGCAAAAATTATAACTTGCTTATCTGCAATACTGCCTCAGCTTAAGTGATGGAAAAGGTACAACTAACTCAGCTATTAAGTAAAATCTAAATATTTATCTACCCATTTTTTGTAGTTTCTCTAACTTTGGTAGGTTATAAAGAATGGTGGAATATGCATCTTAACTGAAATAATAGGATTAGCACTCTTAAATCACATAGGATAATGTGCTGATAAGAATACTTCAGCTGAAGCGCGAATTTCTTCTAGGGATGCCTCACTCCCAGGAATAATACCATCCAGCGTTGCCGCCAATAGATCCTCTAAAATTTGGCGGTACTGCGGTCCTGGCTTGTAACCCAAGGCTTTAAGA
>JAUJND010000058.1:0-19507 GCA_030446505.1 Chroococcidiopsidaceae cyanobacterium YX2bin18
ATTTGAACCACAAAACGATTCAACAGCAGTATGCGGGCAGTCGAGAAAAGTTTCAATCTGCCTGTGAAACAGTTTTTGATACGAGTTTGAAATCAGTTGCTGGGCGGGTATTTAGATGGGCAGATGAGTGGAAGCAGTTTTCTAGACAGAAGACTGGAAACCCGATCGCGGAGGATGCCTGTAGCTTCCGGGGTTCGAGTCCGTTGCAATGTGGGTTATACGATGAGACAGAACTGCATGAAGTTGATCGCTACAAGACCTATGACTTGCCAGGAATTTTGGCAAACCTAGAAATTGAGCTGTGGACTAAGGCAGCGTTTTTGCGATCGCTGGATGCTACCGCCAAACGCACTAAGCAACCGATCCCTAAAGGCAGATTTGCTCACTGTCTCGCTTTCATGAAGCTCAAGGCTTACCGCGAGGAACGACTGAACTGGAAATTCCACTTTCCTGGCACGTTAGAGAATGTGGCAGATGCATGGAAAGTGCAGGTTTTAAAGGGTGTTGAGATCTGGCAACTAGATAATCGCTGGGCAGGAGAGATCAATATAAAGCTACGCGATCAGGCATTGGTTAGCTATGTGCTGTACCGCCCGATGAGGGAGGTGCGGCAACGGTTACGACTGCCGATGCACTTCCAGATTTACCCAATCAGCGATAACTACAGCTTTCATGATGTAGTGGCACCCTATTCAGTCGCATTTGGACAAAGTGCGTTGCTGTTGGATACGTTGGCGTACCAGTTCAAAAGCAAAGGAGGCGAAATATGGATCGCCTAGTTTCAATCCCTGGAAGGGCTTTAGGTAGATCACGCGGAGGAAAACAGCTTACGCCAATAAGTCCAGTTTCAATCCCTGAAAGGGTTTTAGGGTGTTTGCACTTTAGAAGAGGGCGTAAGCCTCCAAGCTTAGCAACGGAAGTTTCAATCCCTAAAAGGGTTTTGAGAGTGAACAAATCCTTGTCACTTTTGCCCTCTAAGCTCCATGATACAGGATAAAGTTTTTAACGTCTTCCGTAGCTAAGCTTAAAAAAACTTGTGTTAACCTTTAGCTGGTGGTGTTAGCCTTCAAGTATAGAGACGGAGATTCGTACTTTCGATATGCAGATCTATGGTTTGCCTCTGTCCATCGTGCGTATTAGTAGCTCATATCTTAGGTAAAAGCTGCCATAACCACCAACTAAATAACTTAGGAGGTCGAAATGGCTGATTACGAGCAACTCGTACTTTTCGACCAAGCGCCTTATACCGCTCAGCAGACTACTGTTGAGGAGAAAGCGTTAGGTTTCAGGAAGAGAGAACCGCTTAAACAAATTAAGGGCAAGCAACTTGAACTCAATTTGTTCACACAGCATTCCGATGAGATTCTTCACGAATCTATAAGGCTAGCTGCGTAATTGCTTAGGAGACAGAGAACCTAGAGGCTCAAAGTCTCCTTCCTCAAAATTTTCGCCTTCCAAAGTTAGATATCAAGTCCTTCCGTCGTGTTCCCTCATAGCGAGGATAGGTTCATGCAACCTCAGTTGATTGCCCATGTCCAATCAGTAATCCCACAAATACTGGAACAAGTTCCTTACCTGAAATTACTGGTTCTCTTTGGCTCACGGGCTAGAGGTGATAATTTCCCATCCAGCGATTGGGATTTTGCTTTGCTTTTTGATGAGGAACTCCGTCAGCAGTATGAACCGAGCGGTGGCTGGAACTGCTATCGATCTTGGGTTGTTCTCCAACGAGTGCTTGGCTTGGGCGATGACGAGATGGATTGGATTGATCTGAAAAATGCTTCGGATTTGCTAGCGCACAAGATCGCTCGTGATGGGGTGGTGATTTATGAAAGCGAAGCTGGGCTATTTGAACAATTCCGACAAGAATCTTTGATAACACCGCAGCAACTGAAAGCAATCCGTAATGAGCAAAGGGCAGAGATTGCAGCAGCAATACAGCAGTGGGGACTATGACTGATCTCGACCTGGAAGGAATTGGCAAAAAATTGATTGGAATGACTAAACGCCTCAATCGTTTGTATACATACCAATCACTCACGTTTGAGGAATACCTTCAGGACGAGGATCGGCAAGCAACAATTGAACGATATTTGGAAGTTGTTATTCAGGCAGCGATCGATATTAACAGAATGCTAATTAAGCATATAGAAGATATTGATCTAGAGGAATTAACGAATGCAGAAGCATTTACGCTCGCAGGTGAACTAGGTTTTATTGCTTCAGATTTGGCTGCTCAACTAGCTTTATCAGCTGGATTTAGAAACGTACTTGCTCATATTTACGACGACATCATCCCTGAAATGGCTTATCGAGCCTTGCAATTGGCAGTGGTGCAATATCCGCAATATATCCAACAAATTCAAACCTATCTGAATTCACTAGAAAAAGATGAATGATGATTTTGATTTTCTAGAAGGTGATTTTGGCTTTGACGAGGAAAGCGATCGCACTCTCGTTCCTGCCCAACGCGAACTCCTTACTCTCAAGCTACTACGGGAAGCGATTCAATCACAAAATCCGAATGATGCCGTGATGCAGGACTTCGCGGAATATGTGTTGCCGAATTTATTGCGAATGGCGATCGGTGTCACGGCAAAGGGCGGTAATTTTTTCGATGAACTTGATCGCAAAAATAAAGCCGAAGGCAAAGCCGAAGTCCGGCGGGATAACGCAGCAGATCAATCACTCAATACTCACTTACTGAATGGCTTATTTCCAGCCAATCTGATCGAACGCCGATTGGCAAACATGAACACAACCGTTAAGCGGGAAGTGAAAGAACGAGAGCGACGTTTGATGATTGCTGGGTTTGTCTTACACGATTTTGAGAAGTTCAAATATTCATGTTTCAAGAGCTTGCCGCAGAAATATCGTGAAATACAAGACGATCCAGAGATGAAGCTGCGTGATTTATCAGTTGATGACCATCGAATAATTATTGAATCGATGGTGGTTGATTTGGGTATCGATTACTTTATCGACTCCAGTAATACTAAAGTTTGCCAAGAGTACATTGATGATTTGCTTGTTCTTGCATACAACGCACAACGACGCTGGGGAACAAACTGGAATTTCTCAGCTTATGGACTTCAACCAACCTTAGAGGATCGAAAACTAGGTTGTCTGACAGATCTGACTTGGTTGGCAGATTCATTTGCCTCAATTATCAAGCATCCCTATGATGCTGAGAATCAGAAGTTTGATGAAGTTATAGGGAAAGTTAGCAATCGTAAATTAAAGCTAACCTATCACAGCATTTCTGAGAATCGGGGTGTGCTGACCAATGTGGTAAACAACGCCCTCGTCGATGCTCATACCAGTCTGAATACCGCCGATCGCACTTACTATGAGCCGTTGCTGTATTTGCCCACAGGGGTAATTTACCTTGCTCGCAGAGATGCGCCAAAGGTTGAGCGAGATGGCTTGAGCACCCGCGTTGTTAACAGCATCAAAGCCCTGTGCGCTGGACAACTGCGGCAACGGCAAACAGGCTTTGGGCGCGATGGCAAAGGGATGAAGTATGCCGATTATTACAGCTTGTTCTTTGATGATGCTGGATTAATGCAAGTTGCCTTAGATGCTACTTTGCGAATCCTTCGTACAGGTAAGGCTTCTGTTGCTACCAGTCGCAGTGAAAATTTGGTTAAGTTCCAGCAGCAGGGTGTTTTGCCCGCAGATTACAACTTCAAATTCACAGATGATATTCGGATTGACCAAATTGCTGAATTCGGCGATGTCATTAGTCGTAAGATTTGGGGTGAACGAATCGACAAAATTGAAACGGCTTGTAAGCAAAACAAAAAACTACCTGCGCCCCCTAAATTAGAGTTGGTTTATCAGGTTGCAGCGTTTTGGAACCTATCGGAATACTTGCCTCAAATCCGAGAGATTCGACGGATTAATGAATCGCTCAAGGAATTAAAGCTCAAAGGTAATATGGGCGGTGTTCCCTATGAATGGTATTACCTGGCAGCGAAATATCTGGAACACAATCCAGGGATTGAAGATGTACGCGAAACCTGTGAGCAGGTAGGTGCTTACATTGCGAAGTTAATTCAGCCCATGATCGCAAACTATGACTTACCGGATGGCTGGGATGATGTGCGGGAGTGGTGCGGTCGGGTCATCATGCTCCCCTCTGACACTCAAGACCAACTACCTGCTGAACACAGCGATATGTTCCTCAAAGAACTGACCAACTACAACAACGCCAAAAAGCCTAGACGCGGACGGCAACTCATTTGCTCCATTTCCCATTCTGCGTACACCGTCACCGAGCAAATGGAATCTGCTGTACTATTTACTCCACAGGTTTATACCAATAAGCAAATGCTAGGCGGTTCCAATGCCAAACGCAACATCTCCAGCATTGCCGGAATTGAGATGATGTTGCGGCAAATTCTGATGAACCAAACCCAGGCAGTGGGCAAACGCTTTGAAGATGGCAAATATCGCTATCTCTACTTTTATCCGACCTATTACTTCACTCCAGAAACCAATAAGTTTTTGCAGAAGGCTTACAGCGGCATTGTTCAAACCCGCTTTGACACTAGCATTCGCAATCACTTTATTAGTCGAGATTTAGATGTAGATTTTGGACTTGATCGCTATCAAACCGTCGATGCTTTCTTGATCGACGAAGACTTAGAGCGCAAGAAACATCTAGATGAAACTGATCCCAACTTCAAACGTGATCGCACCTTTAAACTCACCTATCCTGATGACAAGCCATTGACCTTTTTTTTCATGGCACTACCACCAGGAAAAGACCCGACCGACACCGAATCTTGGGTGATGCCTGCCTGGTTAGCCTTTGCATTTCCAATGATTCTAGATGTCAAAACGGTGGTTTCCGAATCACCAATTCCACCGTTTACCGATGGTGCCGAGTTTGAAGAAAGTGTGTTCCTTGACAGTGCCCCGCAAGCGTTTCGGTTGTTACTAGGCAAAGAGCAGTTTCGGCTCGACCATATTTTGGAAGGCTGGAAATTACCAAATGGAACCCAGCGATCAGCACCGTTGAATACTTTGACGGCTGCCTATGCCATCCATTTAGATGTAAACGCCAAGCAAGGAAAGGGTGGCTACGACGCGAACTGGGGCAGACTAACCGAATTTGCGAAGGACTTAGATACCAGTCCACTATACGTCTTTTCCTATCTCGATAAGTGGGCAAGAAATCAGCAGAGTGATACCCCTAGTACAAAAAAAATAAAGCTATATGCCTATCACTTCTATCCCTGTTTTGATCCCTACGTTGAGTTTAATATGCATTTGGAGACGTTAATTGTGAAAGATGCCGAGAAATCTTCCCTCAATCATCCTCAAAAATTGACAGAGTTATATCGCAAGTTTTATCGAGCCAAAAAACGCTACAACCCAAAAGCCAATGCCGTTTTAAATCCAATTGATCTGGCGGCTGAGACTTTACTGAAGGCTGATTCGACTGTTTTTAAGGATGATGCGCTTGTTTCTACAGTTGCTGCCGAGGTCTTCAAGCTAATGGATCGGGTACATGATTCTAACGCTGAAGGTCGCTGGGTAATCAGCAAGCGAGAGGAAATCAGCAAGCGAGAGGAAGAACGACAAGTTGTTCTCGATTTTGCTCGGTACTTCGTGATTGATGTTTTTGAGAAAGCCTTTACAGGCGATCGCGCTCGTCTTGCAGGTCGTCAGTTGAACCTACTGCGAGACACCTGTGAGTTCCTTTATCGATTGGAAGACGATAAAGAAAATCAGGCAAAGGACGGGAAACTTGGTGCGGAAGAAGAATAGTTGAACTTAGTCAATTCATTCCTTATCGAATTTAACCAAATTTTTGAACACTATAGGAGACGTTCACAATGGCATTGCTAAAAACTCTTGATTCCAAATTCTTCCACATGGAAATTCCCTATAAGCCTATGGGTAAATATGCTCATTTTCTCACCATTCGGATTACCGAGTCTTACCCACTATTTCAAACCGACGGCGAACTCAACAAGGCACGAGTTAGAGCTGGAATTGTGGACAAAACACCCATCAGTCGCCTTCCTATGTTCAAGCGCAAGCAATCCACTCCAGAGCGTTTGGTCGGTCGGGAACTACTGCGAACCTATGGACTAGTGAAACCCGAAGAGTGCGAGTACAACGTCGAATTTGGTATGGATAATCCTGATTGCATCATCTATGGCTTTGCCATTGGTGATTCTGGTTCCGAGAAGTCGAAAGTTGTGGTTGATACGGCATTTTCGATTACCCCTTTCGATCAATCACACGAGACGTTTACGTTGAACGCGCCTTACGAAAATGGCACGATGGCATCCAAAGGCGAAGCAGGTTCAAAGCCTGGAGAAGTCACGAGTCGGATTAATCAGCAGGATCACATTCGTCCCCAGGTGTTTTTTCCCAGCATCGTGACCTTGAAAGATCCGACGGAAGCTAGCTTCCTTTATGTTTTCAACAATATTCTCAGAACCCGTCACTACGGCGCTCAGACGACCCGCACTGGGCGGGTTCGCAATGAGCTAGTTGGTGTTGTGTTTGCCGATGGTGAAATTGTAAGTAACCTGCGCTGGACTCAAGCCATTTTTGATCGCATGAGTGCCACAGGGTCCCTCCACTCACCCGATCCCCTTGATGAGGATGATGTGATGACTGCTGCCAACGAAGCAATCTCTACCTTGCTTACTGAAGAATTCATTGTTCACACAGATTTCGTGGGTGACACATTCAAACCCTTGTTGGGTGAAGTCAAATCACTCATAGGTAGCGAAGAGGGAATTAAGAGAATTCTACAACAGGCAGATCAAGAAGCGAAAACCTACGCCAGCAAACACATCAGCAGCAAGAAAAATGCAGCAGCTAAAGCGGGGTAATTTGAATGGTCATGATTTATCGCTGCACGTTAGAGCTACATGACAGCCTCTATTTCGCAACTCGCGAGATTGGGCGACTGTACGAAACTGAACCTGTGTTGCATAACTACGCACTCTGCTATGCATTGGGATTTGTAGATAATGAGCGCCATTCCACCACTGTCTCTGAAGAACACAGCTACCGCTACTTTTGCCCAGAGCAGGTTCCCAAGTACGAGGCGCATTTAACCCCACTCAACCAGCAGGGAATCTATGTCACTCCAGCCAGAGCCGTTCATCATACAGCTGTTCTTAACACCTGGAAGTATGCCAACAACAACTACCACGTTGAGATGGAAAAGACCCAAAAGAACATTCCCAGTTTCGGACGGGCAAAAGAGATTGCCCCTGAAAGTCAGTTTGAGTGCTTCATCATCGTTGAAAAGCCATTGTCCCCGCCTAAGTGGATTCGTTTAGGGAAGTGGATGAGTAAAGCCGAAGTAAGGAGCGAGGAACTCCCCAAACTAAGACAATCAGAAGGTGAATTTACATTTCCTTATCCGCTCAATCCCCTGGATGTCATGTTTACCCATCAGGTTTTAAGTTACGACACGGTGAATATGCCACCTGTTAGCCTAATTCGTAATGTGCGATTGCGTGGACATTACTACGAATCAGAAGGATTCAGAATCCCAGCCCGGATGCAGTATCGCTTTGCTGGCTAACATCCGATTCACGAGTAACGCTTAAACTGTTGATCTACAAAACTATGCCACACAGTCTTGTCCTCAACCTGCTACCCACTTCCCCTATTCCACCCAGATATCTGACGGGCAAGCATCTTCATGCGCTATTTCTAACGCTGGCAAGTTCAGTCGATCAAGCACTGGGCGATCGCCTTCATGCTCAAAAGACTGAAAAAGCCTTTACTCTAAGTCCCTTACAAGTATCCCAGTACCAAAATCCTGAGTTGCAGTGGGATCATCGTCAGGCTATTGCTGCGGGCAAACCCTGCTGGTGGCGCATCTCATTGCTGGATGACACTTTGTTCAATGATCTAAGCCAACTGTGGCTCAATCTCAGTCCATCTCAGTCCTGGCATCTTGGTTCTGCCAATTTACAAGTCACAAGCATCCTGGGGACTCCCCAATCTAGCCAGCCTTGGGCAAACTTTTGTCCCTATCCTCAACTATACGAGCAAGCTTCAGAAACTAACCGTCAGATATCCTTTAGGCTGTCTACACCTACAACCTTTCGCCAAGGCAAGTATGACTCTGCACTGCCCACGCGAGAGTGCATTTTCAATAGTCTGCTCAAGCGCTGGAATCGATACAGCGATATTGAAGTATCCGAAACTCTTATTGAATTTATTTTCCCAAGTTTTTTCGATATTCGGACTGAATTAGTCATTCACTCAGACAGTAAATGGGCAGGATGTGTTGGCACGATTAGCTATCGCATTTTAGGAGATGCAAACCCGGTCGCAATCAAACAAATTAATGCTTTAGCAGATTTTGCACTCTATGCAGGAGTGGGTCGCAAAACGACGATGGGCATGGGGATGGTGCATTGCTTTTCACCAACCTCGCCCTGAAAGGGACGAGGATTGCCCAAACCAATTTGGGTGACGCAAGCGGTGAATAGACCATTGAGCCGAATAGTCCTACAGACTTCTGGTTGCACTCTAAGCCTGATTGGTACAGGCGTTGGGTAAAGCCAAGACATGGTTTATTCGGTGGTCAAAGAGACTTAAACAAATTATTGGGTTATACCAACTATGCTACGTGTACCTGTTGTAGACAAAAATCACCAGCCACTCATGCCTACTACTAGCGCCCGTGCTAGAAAGTGGATCGAGTCCGGCAAAGCTATTAAACGCTGGTCGGATTGTGGACAATTTTACGTCCAGCTCACCACAGAACCATCAGGACGAGCCACTCAGGATATTGTTATCGGGGTAGACCCAGGTAAGAATTTTGCGGGAATTGGGGCTGTATCTGCAAAATTCACCCTGTATTCAGCACATCTGATGCTGCCATTTAAAACAGTGCGCGAACGGATGGACAATCGCCGTCTCATGCGACGAGGGCGCAGAGGAAGAAGAATCAACCGCAAGGTTGAATTCTCAAAACGTGCTCATCGTCAAGAGCGGTTTGAGAATCGTCGTCAAGGTAAACTCGCGCGTCCATTCGTGCCAATCGTCGCTCGAACTGAGAATCGTTGCCGAGTTGTGCAAAATCTACCCAGTCACAGAAATTCGCTACGAATACGTTCGGGCGGATGTGGATAAAACATCAGGGCGTAAGGGCGCAAAGTCGAGCAAAGGCTTTTCACCAGTCATGATTGGTCAACGCTGGATGCTCAAACAATTAGAGCAATTTGCTCCTGTTGTTAAAATCGAGGGCTATCAAACTTCTCTAATCTGCAACCATCTTGGGCTGACCAAAAACAAAGTAAATAACCGAAGTCCGAGTTTAATACTCATGCGGTAGACGGGGTTGTGATTGCAGCAGCTCACTTTGTCGAATATCGCAAATATCACAAGCTTGAGGTGGATGGAGCTGACTGGTTCGGCTCCGTATCTATCACGCCCGTGCCATTTTTTGTCATTCATCGTCCGCCCTATAGTCGCCGTCAATTGCATTTGATGGTTCCAGCTCTAGGTGGTGTGCGGCAAAAGTATGGCGGTTCAACAACTCGCGTCACAGCTTCAGAAAAGGGGACTTAGTTAAATCCTCCAAAGGGGATTGGCTACGTTTCTGGCGATACCGAAAAACAAATATCTGTCAGCGATGCGACGGAAACGACTTGGGCAGATAGCTAAACGCAAAGTAACTTTAATTCGTCGTTCAAACGGGTTAGTTGTTGCTTAGTAGATACTTGTAAAGCCACCCTACACTTCTTTAAAAGGGCGGGGTTTCCACCCACATTTTCTGATGAATAACCTCGACTATATATTCCCATTGCCGCCTTGAACCAGTTCTCTTATTGTCCCCACCGTTGTTGGCGAATGTTCTGCGCTGGGGATTTGTCGATAATCATTACACCATTGAAGGAACAAGTTTACATGAACGAGTTCACACCGTCGGCGAGGGTCATCGAGAAGAAACTCGGGCAAATTCGCGCCGTTTGGCTTAAGTCAGAACGCTATCGCTTAATTGGCAAATCTGGACCTGATTGAGAACATGATGGGCAATGCAAGCACTTCATCGAATACAAACGCGGTCACAAGGAGAGTATGACAACAATGAGCTGCAAGTCTGCGCTCAAGCGCTCTGTCTTGAGGAAATGCTGGGGAAGCCGATAACGTTAGGCTATCTCTACTACGCCCAGTCTCACCAGCGTCAACCTGTCGAAATTTCTACCGAACTTAGAGAGAGCGCGACCGCCACAATTGTGTCCGTCACAATCTCTTGAAACTGGGAGAATGCCACCAGCTACCTATTCTCAGCGTTGCAAAGGGTGCAGCCTCTATCAGCAGTGTCTTCCTAAAGCAGCACTCAAGGTTAGTCAATATCGTGAGTCAAGCTAATTTACAAATTGTGAAATCAATTATGGGGAACAGTTTCTATTACAGAGAATGATGCTTTATCGGGAAAACCGATGAGCGGTTGAATGTCCGGGTTAATAAGCAAACGCTCCCAGATGTGCCATTGATTAAGGTCGATGGTCTAGTAGTTCTCGGACGAGCTACAGTTTCTCCGGCAGTTGTTATTGAACTTCTTAGAGCGCAAAATCCCGCTCAGTTTTTTAACAGGGACTGGGGATATCTTGGCCGCTTAGAGCCTGAGTTGTCCAAGAATATTTTTGTGCGTGCTGCTCGTGGAGAGCTGTTGGCTCAACAGAACAACAGTATATAGTTCGAGGTTTTATTAGAGGAAAGCTGAAGAACTACCGTAATGCTCTTTATGGGGACAGCGGGAAGTTCCAGAAATAGATTTAAAAGCAGCGATTCCACGGATTGAGCAGACGATTCGTGATTGAGCAAAGCAAACTGAAGCTATTGACTCTCTGCGAGGGTTAGGAAGGGAGGGTTATGTTGCAAAAACCTTAGAAGGACAGCGAAAAACCCTGATGTAGGGATTGAGTTTAGGCAGCCACTCCAAAAATTTCAGCTACAAACTTCGACTCGTTCTTTGACGGTTCCTCTCTCCAACTTTTCAACTTGTCCTTTCCTAGCATATTCCATAACTTCATCCTTTAATGTTCGTCGTGCGGTGTTGAATGAGCCAAACCCCATCCCCGATTTGACTAACCTTTTTATAAATCGATGGTCTTGCTCAACTATATTATTGAGATACTTGTTCTGTCGTAATTCTACTTGCTCAGACAACTCTTCTTTTTCTTTGAGTTCATCTACAGCCGGATAAGCCGCATTTTTGTCAACATTAATGACACGAGGTTCTTGGGTGTGAACTGCACTCAACGCTTTGCGGAAAAACCGCTTGGCGGCAGCAGCGTCTCGCTTGGCTGTTAGTAGAAAGTCCAAGGTATTGCCATCAGAATCAACGGCTCGGATACAGATATTTTGGCTTCCCCTTGACCCTCAATGTAAGTTTCATCACTTCCAAAATCATTATTGTCTCAAATGAGGACGGCAGTTACTTGTCTAATTCTACCCATACTGTCAAATCTAACGAAACACCGTCGTGTGATTTACAGCTATACCACGTGCTCGTTGACTATCTCTGCTACTTGGCGGTAAGCTGAAAAAGGTGAATTACGTAATGGCCTGCAAACGCACACAGTAGAGAACACGATGTTGGTTTGGTAGTGCCGCCACTTAATGGGGTTCGACTCTGAACATGGAGACGATAGCAAACAGACACGATCTCTCACCCTCACCACCATGCTTTGAAGCTGCAAATACAACCCTGATGATGTGGTCATATATTATAGCTGCCAACTTCCTAATGGGTTCAACTTGTGAATTTACCATGACTCGTAGTCGGATGCTGTGTGTGATGATACTACTTAGTGACCAGACCTTCTGCTCGACGTTGGTGGTGGCTGAATCAACATATGTATATGATCTGCGATTTTACAACCAGGGACAAAGATGTAGTATTCCGTTGTCGAAGAATTTCAGCAGGCATCTAAAATAATTTGTCTGGCTGCTGGAGTTAGTCTCAATTTTCCTACAAGCAAAAAGGTAAATGAAGTAAACTGCTCCATCTATCTCCCAATGGGCAAGTTTTTGTTTGATTTTAAGTTTTGATGTCATTTGGTATAGCTGTTAATTTAGGATAGTGGACAGCTTAGACAGTGGATAGCCTAGAGGGCTATCCTACTTGTATATTTCTATTTTTAGCTCGCAGTGCTTCTAAATATTTAGCTTTACTGCCAAAAAAAGCTTGATGATTTCTGTTGGCGTACCTAGCTTGCTAATTGGTTGAACTTTTAGCACATTCAGACTCTCGATATTTTCAATACCTTCATCGGCGTATTTATCTAACAGCGCATTCAAAACAGCGCGGGCTTGCTGATTATATTTGCTAAAGTAATTGCGCTGACGTACGCAGCCACAGCGCGATCGCGCGACGACTTAAGGGCGGCTGATCGAAAGCCACATGGCAAATCCGTCGAAGGTCAAAGTCCTTGCCCACTTCGTTCGCCAATGCTTCTAATAAAAAATGCCTTGTTCTTGCAGTTCCTGAATAATCGCCTGCTTTTGCTCCGCCTCGCTCCAGCGACTTAGAAAAGCATCAAGTGAAGTAAATCCTTGGCGCACAGTCTTACGAGTATAGTCCTTTAAAGATTCCGTAATCAGCTTGCCGTCAGTGCCATAATGCTGCACACGTTCAGCAACAACGTATACTGGCACGTTACTCACAACGTATTTGACTCGCCCTGGTTCAAGAGGTAAATCTTCTACCTCATTGTCATCATCGTCATCTGGTGGAACTGGAGACTGATCAGGCTTGGGTTCATACACTTGCACCGGATCACCATCGAAACCTGATCGGCAAATAACTCGGTGGCTTTCTTAAAGTCCATAATTGTGAAGTAGAACTTGTCAAAAGCTTCGTTGATGCGTACCACGCCCGATAATTTGCTTGAACTCGGTCATTGACTGAATTCGCTGATCCAGAACGATTAGTTTACAAGTCTGAGCATCCACCCCTGTAGTCATCAGCTTAGACGTAGTGGCAATTACTGGATATCGGCTCTCTGGCAAAATAAAGTTATCAAGTTCTGCTTTGCCTTCGGCGTTGTCACCTGTGATTCCGCATGATATACTTGCTGTTTTGTGCAACCAAGTCGCTGTTTTCATTAACCAAGGCTTGGCGCATCCGTTCAGCATGATCGATATCTTCGCAAAATACTATTGTTTTATCAAAACGGTTGGTTGCTTTGAGAAATTGAGTTATTTTTTTGGCAACCAATTGAGTGCGACGTTCCAGCACCAGTGTTCGGTCAAAATCCTTTGGTTATAAATGCGGTCTGCGATTTCTTGACCATACTTATCTCGCTGTCCCGATATAGGTCGCCAGCCACTGAGGTCTTTGTCCAAGTCAATTCGCACGACTTTATAAGGTGCGAGGAAGCCATCTTCAATGCCTTGTTTGAGTGGGAGTAGGTATAGACTGGTTTGCTGAAGTAGTCGATGTTGGAAATTTCTTTGGTTTCTTTTGGCGTAGCTGTTAAGCCAATTTGGGTAGCAGCAGAAAAGTATTCTAAAAATTCCCGCCATTGGAATCTTCAGCAGCGCTGCCTCGATGGCACTCATCTACAACTATTAAGTCAAAAAAATTAGGTGAAAATTGCTTATAAATATTTTGTACTTCTTCTGTACCAGAAACTGCTTGATAGAGAGCTAGATAAATTTCGTAAGATTTATCCGCCTGACGCTTTTGATCTTGGTCATTGCTGAACCAAACGGCTTGAAGTCGTTAGTTTTTGTTTGATCGATCAGAATATTGCGATCACCTAAAAAACAAAATGCGCTTTTAGTGCGTGACTTCCACAACCGCCAGATAATTTGGAAAAGCGGTAAAGGTTTTGCCTGTCCCTGTAGCCATGACTAAAAGAATCCGTTTTGTCCCTAACAATGGCTTCTAGGGTGCGATTGATTGCATTAACCTGGTAATAGCGCGGCTTTAGCGCTGCCATCAGAGTAATAATCTTGAGTAATTACCTCGTTTGAATGCTCAATACCTTTAAATGCACAATAGTATTGCCATAGCTTTTCAGGTGCGGGAAAGGTATCAAGCGCAAGTTCTTGCTCTATTTGACCAGATGTGAGAGTTCGGTCATGTTCTAAAAAAGCATCGCCATTTGAACTATAGACAAAAGGCACATCAAGCATTTCAGCATAGGCGATCGCCTGTTGCATCCCACTACCAACGCTGTGGTTATTGTCTTTAGCTTCAATTACAGCAATGGGAATATTCGGCTTGTAGTAAAGGATGTAATCAGCACGTTTGGTTTTTCCGCGGCTGACTAAACGACCTTTTACTAACACCCGACCTTTAGTAAAAGTAACTTCCTCGCGTACTTGAGTATGCACATCCCATCCAGCTTGAGCTAGCGCAGGCGTGATGTATTTAGTACAAATGTCGCGTTCGCTTAGGGTTTTATTAATTGCTGCCAATTTTTACTTCCTTTAACGACAACTAATCACGCCCTGCTTAAAAATGCACACTATATAAGTCAAACAACTCTCCAGATTGCCGCGATGTCTTGGCACCAGCGGCTGCAATTGTCTTTTCCCACTCAGCAATAGACTCTAAAAAAACTTCAGCGCCCAGATAAGTCTCCAGCACTCCCCAGTCTGTAGCTAAAGGCTTTTCTGGATCGAGGACATCAAAAACAAACTGACCATTAGGTTTAAGGACGCGCTTGACCTCGGACATAACTAGGGTCCAGTAATCGCGAGGAAAATAACAACTCCACCCAGTAGCGATCGCTAAGTCAAACTGTGCATCTTCGTAGTTTAACTCGTGGGCTGCTCCCAAATGAACACCCTTAAACAGCTTCGAGTTTAGCTGAGGACCACGGGCAGTTAGGGCATCCTGTGCCACAGTGCTGATTTCCTGACCGTAAAAAAATGCCCCCCAATCTCGCCAAGGATAAACCAAAAAGCTAACGCCACAGCCAATATCTAAACAGTGCTGGTTTTTTTGGGGTTGAGCAATTTCCCAAAAAGGAGAAGCAACTTTAGCTGATAGCGTACCAGCAGCCCAATCCCGAAAAATTGGCATCGCCTCTACTTCTGGAGGCAATTCAAAGGCTTCACCACGATACTGTCGATTAAAGCGCTCCGCCACTTGCGTTCTTATCGCCTGCCATTCGTCTGGATGACTACCGAATTGGGAACTGCGTGAGATAAAGTTCTGAGATAGGGAATCGCGCTTTTTAGACATCAGGTAGATACTCCTTAAAGTGCGGTGACACATCTTGTACCTAGCGGTTGAAACAGCTAGACAAACAAAACCTCAATTCTGTAGTAGTCTACGGAGGCAGATGTATTTTATCGTCGCATATTCTATTCGCCGCTTTGTTAGATGCAAGATATGAGGTGAGTTCAGTTTTAACACACACTTTTATGCAGTCAACGTAGCTTTCAAAGGTTTTTGCCAGGAGAACTTTGAATTGGTGTGATAACCTTATACTGGCATTGACATTAGGGCTAATTATGGGAATGTCTAGCTAATCTGCTTACTCCCGTAAAACTCTATTCTGTAGTGTCATCTCTAACTCTTGACTAGAAACCTCATTAGCCATTCAATCTGGACTCTTTTCACTTGTATTGAGGTATTGCGTGGACATCCAGCATTTGCGTCATTCTCTGAAGATGAAGTGGCTGCTTTACTATCGTCAAAATCGTCCTTGGCTAGTACAACTAAGAATTTGGGGTACTTATAACGGACAGCGCCGTCCTTCATCTAGTTTCATCTTGGCAACTCTGTCTAATTTAGAGCCGCAACTTACCCAGATGTTTCCTTTGATCATTGCTCTAAGCAATGAGCCAGACCAAATCGTGGCAGCATTAGGTCTTAACTTCAACCCCGATCAGGAATTGAAGTCACTGACTGAGCCAAGTTTTGTAGCTGAGAGAAACGGTAATGGCAATGGAAATGGAGTTACAGCAACAAGCCCTACGGCTGAGACAAACGGTAATGGAAATGGAGTTACAGCAATAAGTCCTACGGCTGAGACAAACGGTAATGGTTTAGCTAGGCAAATGCTTCAGCACGTTGCCAGCGTTAGTCCACCGCCTGCGACTCAAACTAGTAATCTTCCTTCCTGGGTGGATGAATCGTGTCATGGCAAAAATAGCCCTAATGCCGGATTAGCGCTTTCGGTTCTGGTAGTGATTGGCTCTCTAGCAGTCTTGCTAGTGGGGTTTACCGGATAGCTATTGCCGTATTGTCTCGACATCGCGCCGCTAATCTTTGCCTTTTAGTCAAGAACTTTCACTTCCTGCTGCTCTAATGATGAAACTAGTTCCCAACTTTGAATATTTTGGAGAAAATATTGGCGCGATTAGAGATCTTAGACACTTGGTTGGGAATAATAAGTGCAGATGTTCCCAGGGTGTCTACCATGTCAACTGTGCCAGACAAAATTAGCTTTGAATCATTAGTCATGCTCCTAACCGACAAATTAGCTCTACTTACCCCAGAAGAGTTAGAGAATTTAGCCCAAGAGTGGCGATTAGCTCAACAGATTAGGGATTACCTAGACATTGAAGCCCCAGGGTTGAGAGAACCCCGGAATTACTGGTTGGAGTCAATCTAAGAAGAATTATCCCTGCTTTTACAGAAATTCATTAGTCTGACAGTGATGGAATTGAACCAATGAACTTCATAATATCAACAGAGTTAAATCCATCTGTTAAAGATTTGCTGCTAGGAGGCACTAAAGAACAATGCGCTGCACCATTTCAAGTCACGCTGGTCAAGTTTTAGCCAATGGTCATTTAATCATCGAAAAAGATGAGAATGATGAACAGAGATTAAGCTTTAGAACAAATGGAGGAAAGTTAATCCAAGGAGGAATTATTGACCCTGATGGAGATTTAACCTCAGCTAGTCAAGTGCTGTTTCGTGCCTTCTTTGAGACTTGGAAGAGTAGTATCACACTTACGGCGATCGCCTGATAACTAAATATTTCACCTGGTTACACAAAAGAAAGGTTGGTGACTGATGGCATTCTATAATCCTCACAGACTTTTTTTGGGAACACTCTCAAATTAAGAATCTGGGAATCTTATGGGTGTTGCTCAGTAAAGTACCTAATTATGAATTGTGCCATCAGGCATAATTGCTCGAGCTAAGTTAGTTCCAGTCAGTTTCACCATGAGTCGGTTTTTTGAGCCAACCTTAGCTCCACGCAAGTCAGCTCCACGCAAGTCAGATCCGCTTAAATCAGCTCCAATTAAAGTTCGTCTCCTGCAAATTGGCATGATTTAGATTTGATTGCAGCAGGTTGGCTCCAGATAAATTCGCTCTGTACAGATTCGCTCCCTGTAAATTGACATTATGCAGAAAAGCATCTCTCAAGTCCGCATAACTCAGGTTGGCGTTGCTCATGTTTCTTCCGGAAAAGTCTTTTTCTCTCAAGGAAGCTCCGCTAGGGTTGGCTCCACTCAAATCTGAATATGGCTGCTTTGCTTGATAATGAGATTGGGAGGACGAATAATATTGGGATCGGGATGAATTTTGGTGGTGACGGGCTGCTGGTGGCGGTGGCGGTGATTGAGCCGTTTTCTTTTGTGAGCACTCGATTGGATTGACCGTAATTCGTCACGAGCCTGATTAATCTCCTTAAGTTTTTCCTGAGCTTTTTGTTGTAGCCTTTGATTATCTTTAGGGACGCGATCAGGATGCCAAATAAAAGCCAAGTCTCTATAAGCTTGGTTCACTTCTTCAACTGAGGCTCCAGGCTCCAGTCCAAGCACTCTATAGTATTGGTCTAGATTATTCATCACGCTCATACCATTTTTGTAGCACTACTTCTGACAATGATTTCAGCTTCTATTTGAAAATGCTGCTGCAAGTATTAATCTTTGTCGATTCAATTTTAGATTTATTTTGCTTTCATCTTTTTCCATCCCTAAACAGTGGGATAGTATTCCAGTAAATTTATCTTAGGTCTTAAGCTGTTGGTCAATTAATAGAAAGAATTATTTCCTGGTACAACATCTCTTATAGTACAAGTATTTGCAATGATAGAAATAATATGTTATACGCTTGAAGCAATCTTTCCCTCGTCAAGTTTGTATGTTTGTAAATATTATCTATAATAATTAATTTCTTGCACATTGCTGTAAAAATCCGCACATACGTTAGCTTATCTTCTGATAAATAGCAGAATCTACTTGCTTTTGCTAACTTCCAAGCATCTAAATTGAAATCTTTGTAGGCTATTATGCTTCTGCCAATACCTTGCTAAATTTAAGTATGATCAAATTACAAATGGTGAATTACCTCCAGATCTGCAAGCATTCGCCTTTAGAGATAACCTAGCATCAATTATTTCTACATAACTTAGAAGTGTAGGTGATAGAGAGTAAATAATTGCTCTAACAATATCTGAAATTATTTCTGTAAGTATTTTCATAAATGTGGGATAGGTGGAGGCGATCGCACACAATACAATGTTTTTAAACCTTCTCCAACTTAGTACCGCACAGCTTGCAAAACTGAGCATCAGCAGCGTGCAAAGATAAACTACAACGAGGACAAAGCATCTCTATCTGATTGGTAGTTTTGACAAATTGTTTAATCAAATCACCTAATTGCCACGGGATCAGAGCAATACCTGTCAAAATCATTAGCACTGTCATTAATCGACCTGCTTCTGAAACTGGGGTAACATCGCCAAACCCAACAGTTGTCATTGTGACGACGGAAAAATAGACTGCATTAAAAAAAGTGCCAAACCCTTTACTATTAACAGAGTGCTCAACTTGATATATTAAACCAGAGTAGATAAAAATAATTGCAAATAAAGTAAATAATATCCGTGCAAAGATTACTGTATCTTCGGTACTGACGCGACCAAATACATTTTTACCTTCTATAAATCTAATTAATCGTAAAATTCTAAACCAGCGGAGGATACGAATAAAAGTAATATCTACTAATCCCAAAAACACTGGGAGAATAGCCATTAAATCAACTATAGAATAAAAGCTAAAAAGATACTTTATTTTGGACTCAGCACACCAAAAGCGTAGCAAATACTCTATGGAAAAGATTATTAAAATTGCAGTATCTATAGAGTTTAAATTAATCCGTACAGAAGCTGAAATTGAGTAAGTTTCTGTAACAAAAATTGCTGAAGACAGTAAAACCAAACCTGTAATAATTAAATTAAATGCTCTACCTATTGGAGTTTCAATATCTTCTAGATAAAATGCAACACGTTGTTTCAACAACATAGTTAAATGTGAAATTTGAATTGCAGGTGAAGCTAATTAAAGATTAGCCAATTTAAGTTTACAGGTTGTATTTAAGAGTAAAAGCTTAAAGTAAAATAATATCAAAAATTTAAGTTAGTCTGTAGCAGTGAGTTATTTATCACCAACACCATCCATCCACCCCGTATTTTCAAATCTGTTAGATCAGCTAAGATAACTAGGCACAAGTGAACCGTAACAGCATAGGGAAACACCGGTGTAAATCCGGGGCTGTGCCGCAGCTGTAAACGAGGCTGTA
>JAUJND010000058.1:19607-26869 GCA_030446505.1 Chroococcidiopsidaceae cyanobacterium YX2bin18
GTCGCCGTCAGCCAGAACGCCTAGATGTTACTCGCTCACGCTATTTCCTGCGTCGCACAGGGAAGGAGCTTCAACTTAAATGCCGCTCAATACATTGAATTTAACTGGGCTAGAATACCCCTTACAGCCGCTTGAATTGCCGTTGCCGCTACACCGTCCTTTGTTGATGATTGGTCATGGCACAAAAGATCACCAAGGACAGCAGAGCTTTCTAGATTTTGCCGCCGCCTATCAAGCTTTAGATACATCTCGACCTGTTCTGCCTTGTTTTCTAGAACTTACTGCTCCGACAATCCAAGAAGGAGTCGATCAGTGTGTGGAACAGGGCTATAGCGAACTCTCAGTACTGCCAATTCTGTTATTTGCAGCGCGGCACAATAAGTTTGATGTCACAAATGAGCTAGACAGAGCGCGTCAACGCCATCCCCAGGTTAAGTTTCACTACGGTCGTCATTTTGGAATTACGCCTGGAATTATCGAATTATGGCGATCGCGCCTAAGAGAACAAGACCAGCCCCAAATTCCTCGCTCAGACACCGTTCTGCTGTTTGTCGGTCGTGGTTCTAGTGATCCAGATGCCAATGGTGATGTTTACAAAGTTGCCCGGATTCTGTGGGAAGGTAGCGGTTACTCAACTGTTGAAACCTGCTTCATCGGCATTACCCACCCCCGGTTAGAAGAAGGCTTCCGTCGCGCTCGACTCTACCAACCCAAACAAATCATTGTTCTGCCCTACTTTCTGTTTACTGGTATTTTGGTCAAGAAAATATTCGACATCACTGCTCAACACCAAAAGCAATACCCGGATATTTTGATGACCTGTTTGCCAGAAATGGGTCTTCATCCCCAGTTATTTTCCGTACTACGAGAGCGGGAAATTGAAACTCAGCTAGGTCAAGTACAAATGAATTGTGAAATGTGCAAATTCCGGCTAGCCGCTGGCGGAAATGATAGCAGTCACTCGCACAATCATCACCATAGTCACGACCACTCCCATACCACTGTAGATCCCTATGCAGATGTAGAACAATACCATCAAAAAATTTGGCAAGTTCCGTAGCAAAAATTATCAGTTATGAGTTATGAGTTAAATCAAAACTTATATCTAGTGTAATGTCTCAAGAATTTACCATTGGGGAGAAAGTCCGAGTCGTGGCGCTGCCGCCCTACGTCAAAACAGCTGAACCGATGCCGATGTTGCGTCCTCCCGATGTAATTCACATCGGGGAAGAAGGCGTAGTAATTGATCGCCGACCAGGGGGCTACTGGGGTGTTCGCTTTAGCAAGGGAGCCTTCCTGCTGGATAGCCAATTTATTGAGGCGGTAGCAACCTCGGAGGAGCAGCCTTCTGCCGCACACCTAGAACAGACACCGCCAGAATAAACACGCGTAATCTAAACTTGTGTTAATTTAACTGCTCAGTTTGGCTAATGATATCCCGTCGTAACTTTCTTGGTATTGTGTTTACCTGCTGTTTTGCCATCCTCGCCTGGTTTGCCCCAGCAGCGATTGCTCTCGACCGTAAGCTTCCATTGAATCACCCTGCTCCATTCACGCTGCCTACCAACACTGGGGACGGCAAAGTTGCGCTCTCCGACTTTCGGGGGAAGTGGGTAGTTCTCTACTTTTATCCTCAAGATTTCACTGCTGGTTGCACCTTAGAAGCACGTCGGTTCCAGCAAGACTTACCAAAGTACGGGGCAATAAATACCGAAATTATTGGTGTTAGTGCTGACTCTATTGATTCCCACGCCAAATTCTGCGACTCAGAAAATCTCAGGTTTCCTTTGTTAACTGATCCAACTGGTGAAGTGAGTAAAGTTTACGGCTCTTGGCTTGGTTATCTATCAAAGCGCAACAGTTTTCTGATTGACCCAGACGGTATTTTGCGGGAAACTTTTGTCAAGCTCAATCCAGCCATCCATAGCACAGAAGTTTTAACTCGTCTTAAGGAGTTACAGGCGATCGCCTCTTAGTTACTCACAATCGGAGAACGATGACTTCCTCAAATTGTTAAACTTGTAGCGATATCTTAAAATATCGCTGCTATATTTGCATTTCTAGGAATTGATTCGCTAGGCTTTTTATATCCTGCTTACCAGAAGCGCCTCATGGCTTTAAAACGCGAGTGCATTGCCTATAAAACTCTAGAAACAAGAGCATTGAACCCAACTGCCAGAAAGCAATTAAAATTGCTGCGAGACACAAAAGCCTTGCTTCGTTGCAAAACTGTAAAAACGCTAGTGACAGTTTTACCGCCACCAGTAGCAACTAATTTATCAGAACTGTTAGCTGTAGTGGAAGACTCTTTAAACCAGCTAGCAGAAATTGAGCTAGATGAAATTAGTGACTTTGAACTGCAACCCGCCCGTATTATCGTTGGTTTAAGCTTTGTCGGCTTTGGGGCATTGGCAATCGTTTTTTTGATTCTTTACCTCTATACTCTGCATCCAGAACTTAACTCAGTTGAGCAAATTAGGAAATATTGGTATCAATACACTTGGTTTGTCAGCTTGGGTGTTGCTGGAATGTTGATCCTGGGTCGAGAAGCGATGCGATCGCGCTTTCTGAAGCGCCCAGATAACAGCTAGTTCCAGTGCCAAGCAATAAGACTCTAACTTAATCCAAATCTCGTCGTCCTTCCAATGCTCTTGCTAGGGTTACTTCATCGGCATACTCCAAATCACCGCCCACAGGCAAACCAAAAGCAATCCGCGTCACTCGTGTAAACGGCTTCAACAACTGACCCACATACAGAGTTGTCGTCTCCCCTTCCACACTAGGACTAATCGCCAAAATGACTTCCTTAGCATTTTGCTGACTTACTCGCCTTACCAAGGGTTGAATAGTCAGTTGCTCTGGACCAATTCCATCCATAGGCGAAATCACCCCACCCAAGACGTGATACTTGCCGTGATACTCTCTAGTTTTTTCCAATGCAATCAAATCACGAGAGTCAGCAACCACGCAGATAGTATTATTGTCGCGGTTAGCATTGCGGCAGATTTCACATACAGATTCAGATGATAGGTGAAAGCAAACAGAACATAAGCCAATCTGTTGTTTTGCCTCAGTCAGCGCTTGTGCTAGAGCCTGCACCTCTGCTTCTGGTCGTTTCAGAATGTGCAAAGCAAGGCGTTGGGCAGTTTTAGGACCAACTCCTGGGAGCCGCTGTAGTTGCTCAATTAAACGTGCTAAGGGACGTGCGTAAACCGTTGTCTTTTCTCCATTTGTAATCAATATTTGTAAATTTAATTAATTTCCTTGAAGATTTACTACACGGGAGGAATTAATTTGTTAACCGATTTAGATAATTTTATCTGATTAAACTGCATTAGGGCTACACTAAAGGTCAAAGTATATACCGCAGCAAATTCAACCTTGAAATAGTTGTGCTCCCCGGCGCGGCGCGGCAGTATTTTTTACTGTCTTTTAAATTCTGGGGACAGTAGTTAAAATTTAAGCATTTTCAGTTCCCAGAAACACATTATTTAATCTTTAATAAAGTTAATCTCTAAAATTAATCCCAGAACTAACGATGCCATCTTCTAGTCAAAAATACTCAGACGAAGGATTGAATTTGATTTTATTTAGTATTCCTCAAGATGTCATATTACAAATTGGTACTGGGGCTTTGCTAGTAGCTTTATTAGGAAGTAAAGCACTCTCAGAAACTTTACAAGCTATTTCTCAAGCAAGTGAAGAAGTATTTCGGGGCGATCGCCTTCCTCTCCTGAATCCAGTCGAGACTGAATCTGAGCCAAGTTGAGTTACATACCTTGGATACTAACTTTGTTGCTTGTGCAACTACTTAAATTTGAGTTAGCCCCTAAAATTATTCTTAATTACTGGTACCCGAACAGACGCTATGACTTCGCTCCTCCACTCGTCCGATGAGGTATTGACTGCTAGCTCCCCATTTGATCTGTTCTTGCGCCAACGCCTCCAAGTGGTGGAGGATTTATGGGAGTCTGTTATCCGACAAGAGTGCGGTCAAAACTTGGTAAACATTCTGGGACAACTACGTGACCTATGTTCCCCAGAAGGGCAAGCAACAAATGAAAAAGCGCCAGAAGTCGTCAGGTTAATTGCACAGCTTGATCTAGGTGAAGCAATTCGGGCGGCTCGTGCCTTTGCTCTGTATTTCCAGTTAATTAACCTTGTCGAGCAGCACTACGAACAGCGTGAACAACTAACTCGCAGTGTCCGGCATAAGACAATCCAGCAGTCACATATTTTACCCAGCCAGCAATCTACATTAGAGCAGGAAACGCAATTTCTGAATGGGACACCAGGAGCAGAGTTGCTGGAAAAAGTTGGCAAGCAATCAACGCCGAGCGGCAAAACAAAGGTACGTTCCATACATTGTTTGCCCATTTACACAAAATGAATGTGCCGCCTCAGCAAATCCAGCGCTTGATTGAGCAGCTTGATGTCCAGTTGGTATTTACAGCTCACCCAACAGAGATTGTCCGTCCTACTATTCGGGATAAGCAGCGGCGGATGGCTAAGCTGCTGCTACAACAGTTAGACCAAGTTGAGGAAGACAGTAAGGAAGACTCTTGGGAAACAGAGGCATTACGCGAACAACTGATTGAGGAAATTCGCCTTTGGTGGCGGACAGATGAATTACACCAATTTAAACCCTCGGTTCTGGATGAAGTGGAATATGCGCTTCACTACTTCCAAGAAGTTTTGTTTGATGCGATTCCCCAATTCTATCAAAGGTTAAAGTATGCCCTTTCTACTAGTTTCCCGCGCTTGTCGCCACCTAGCAATAACTTTTGCAAGTTTGGCTCTTGGGTTGGCGCAGATCGAGATGGGAATCCATCAGTAACGGCGCAAGTTACATGGCAAACCGCTTGTTATCAACGGCAAATGGTTTTAGAAAGTATATCCAGTCTGTAAAGCGGTTAATTGACCTTTTGAGTTTATCGCTGCACTGGAGTGATATTTTACCAGACCTGTTGGAATCTTTAGAGCAGGATCAGTCTCAATTAAGCGAAGTCTATGAAGCATTAGCGCTACGCTATCGTCAAGAACCGTATCGGCTGAAGTTATCTTATGTCCTAAAACGGCTGGAAAATACGCGCGATCGCAATAGCCGCCTTGCTAAAAGCCTGGAGACGGAAATTCCTGAAAGCAAAGGCGTTTATAAATCTGGGGCAGAATTTTTAGCAGATTTACAGCTAATTCACCGCAACCTGACTGAAACGGGTCTGAGTTGCCGTGAATTGGAGAATCTACTGTGTCAGGTAGAAATATATGACTTTCACTTGACTGAACTTGACATTCGGCAAGGAGTCTTCTCGCCATGCAGATGCTTGGAATGAAATTCTGGAATATCTGAAAATCTTACCCAAACCCTACCATGAGCTATCCGAAGCAGAGAGAGTTGATTGGATAACTACAGAACTGCAAACTCGCCGTCCATTAATTCCAGCAGAACTGCCGTTTTCTGAGCAAACAAGTGAACTGGTTAAAACCTTCCGTGTAGTGCGATCGCTACAACAAGAGTTTGGTGCTACTATCTGTGAAACTTACATCATCAGTATGAGCCGCGAACTTAGCGACCTACTCGAAGTTTTGCTACTGGCAAAAGAAGCAGGGCTGTACGACCCTGCTAATGCTAGAGGCACTATCCAGGTCGTTCCTCTGTTTGAAACCGTGGAAGATTTGCAACGCGCTCCCGTGATTGTACAAAAGCTGTTTTCCCTCCCTTTTATCGCTTTCCTTGCCGCTCAGTCCTCACCTTTCAACCCCAATTTGCAAGAGGTGATGCTGGGCTACTCTGACAGCAATAAAGATTCCGGATTTTTAAGCAGCAATTGGGAAATCCATAAGGCACAGAAAGAACTCCAGCAAATAGCCGAGCAGTATGGGCGAATTTACGGATTTTTCATGGGCGTGGTGGTTCTGTAGGTCGCGGTGGTGGTCCAGCTTATGAGGCGATTTTGGCACAGCCTGGTCACAGTATCAATGGGCGGATCAAAATTACCGAACAAGGGGAAGTGTTGGCATCTAAATACTCTTTGCCGGAGTTGGCTCTTTATAACCTAGAAACCATTACTACTGCTGTTATTCAAGCTAGCCTCCTGCGGACTGGGTTTGATAATATCCAATCTTGGAACGAGATCATGGAAGAGTTGTCAGCGCGATCGCGGCAACACTATCGTGCTCTAATATACGAGCAGCCCGACTTTATCGACTTCTTCCACCAAGTTACGCCCATCGATGAAATCAGCCAGTTGCAAATTAGCTCTCGCCCCGCTCGTCGTCAGGGCGGAAAAAGATTTAAGCACCCTAAGGGCGATTCCTTGGGTATTTAGCTGGACGCAAAGCCGTTTCTACTGCCCTCCTGGTACGGTATGGGGACAACTTTAGAGGAGTTTGTTAACGAGGAGCCAGAGGAACACTTAAAGTTGCTCCGCTACTTTTATTTAAAGTGGCCATTCTTTAAAATGGTGATTTCTAAGGCGGAGATGACTTTGGCAAAAGTAGATATTCAGATGGCGGAGCACTACGTACACGAATTGTCAAAAACAGATAAAGTCCGCTGTGAACGCGTATTTGAGCAAATTGCCAATGAATACTATCTCACGCGCAACTTAGTATTAAGTATTGCTGATCACAAACGGCTTTTAGATGGTGATCCTGTACTTCAGCAGTCTGTAAGGTTACGCAATGGGACAATTGTACCGCTAGGGTTTTTACAAGTATCTTTGCTAAAACGGTTACGCGAGTGCGGTAATCACTGCAACGTCTGGTATTATCCACTCTCGTTACAGTAAAGGTGAGTTACTCCGGGGGGCATTATTAACAATAAACGTATTGCCGCTGGGATGCGAAACACGGGGTGATGAGCAAACGGTCACCCAATTCTAATTTGTACTTTTGTGGCACTGGCATCAGGATTCTTTAGTTCCTATGTTGGTGGACAAATCAGTTTGAAAGTCCACAAACACAATTGCCAAACGCAGCCCTGGGGTTGTTCTGGGCAAATACTTTGTCTAGAAACAGCATTTTAACAACTGTGTGTGAAGCTTGGGTGACACCAGGAGCAATCTGGCAAGGTAGCACAACAGGACTACTGGCTGGGTACAGTCCTTGGGGCATTCTCATTAGTGGTTGGCGACACGCAAGTCTGAAGAAAAGACAATTCCCCCTGAAGATTTTAGTGAACAAAACGCTGTAATTCTTGCCAAAGTATTTGCCCAGAAACAGCAGCTGGTAGCTGCTTTGTGTGCTGATGACTTAGAGCT
>JAUJND010000059.1 GCA_030446505.1 Chroococcidiopsidaceae cyanobacterium YX2bin18
ACCTCTTGTTTCTTAATGACCAAGGTGTCGATCACCTCTTCGATCAATTGTTCTAAGTTAGGGACATTAATATTGGACTTAATATGACTGAATGGTCGCCCTACATCAGTTGGGATTAGGTTGAAGATTTTTTCCGCCATCGGGGTGAAACGTCGGATGCTCAAATCGCTTCCTAACATTACAATCGGAATATTGACACTGCTAAGGAGATTACGCAAGTCGCTGTTGACCTTGCTTGATTCGAGTATCCGACTCTGCAATTCTTCATTAGTTATATTCAGTTCTTCATTAGTCGCTTGAATTTCTTCTTGGGCTGTTTGTAGTTCCTCATTTGTGCTTCGTAACTCTTCGTTGCTTGAAAGGATCTCCTCATTGGCAGTCGTGAGTTCTTGGGTAATACTTTCCTGCTCCTGAATAACGGTTTGCAGATACTCTTTAGTCGTAGCAAGCTCCTGTTGAGTGGCAGTAAGTTCGCATTTTAGCTGGATAAGTTCCTGTGAGTTGGCTGTCTGCTTCCCCCGTGTCGGCTTCAGCTTCCGGTTGTCTTCAAGTAATTGCGGGCTTGCTAAAGGAGGAACTTCTTCAAACAAAATTAAAAAGTAGCTTTCTTTTGTATGGGGAGGCTTCAAAGAAATAACTTCAATTGTGACTTCCTTTAGCTCTTTACCTGAGAGCGGTATGTTTGACTTTCTGATCGGGATATCTAACCGTTTCGCCTCCATCAGCGCTGCGCGTAGCTCTAAGCGCAAGTTTGCCTCAGCCATATTTAGCAAGTTGAAACTTGGCTTTCCGGGTGCAGGACTCAGGTAAGGACTGGTATCTCCCCGAAATTGAATGATTTCCAGATCGCTGTTGATAATCACACCTGCTGGGGCATATTTATTCCAGACAATCCGGTCAGCCTCTTTGAGCAAATCAAAACCTGACCCAGCATCCGAGTTCATTTGCTTGCCATTTACTTTCTGTTCAAGATAATTACCAATGAAATAGTCAGTATTTAGCCGCGTGGCTGTCAACTTGCGGGCATAAATTCTCTGCTTTTTGTTCACTGGAGCAAATAAATCTGAACTCTCGCCCGTACTCTCCGAGCTTCCCAGCAGGAGAAAGCCTGTTGATTTGAGGCTGTAATGGAACATCGGCAGCACCTGCTTCTGCAAAGTGGTTCCAAAATAAATTAGGACGTTCCGACAACTAATTAGGTCTAGCTGGGAAAAAGGTGGGTCAGCAAGCAGGTTTTGTTTAGCAAAGACACACATCTGGCGGATCGGCTTGCTGATCTCGTATCCGCCCTCCACTTTGACAAAGAAGCGTCGCAGACGTTCGGGTGAAATTTGCTCTACGAGGCTGGGGATGTATGTCCCTGAACGGGCTTTCTCGATCGCTAGTTCACTGATATCTGTACCAAAAATCATGATTTTTGGTGAGTCCTGAGTATCCAAAAACTCCTGCAAGCAAATGGCAATGGAGTAGACTTCCTCACCTGTTGAACACCCCGCCACCCAGATGCGGATTGGATCAGTCGGCGCTCTATTGAGCATCAGGCTGGGGAATACCTGCTCAATTAATGCTTGAAATACTTCCGGGTCTCGGAAAAAACTGGTGACATGGATCAAGAATTCTTGGGACAGAGCTTCTACTTCTTTAGGGTTGGACTGGAGATATTTAGCGTAATCCTCCAATATGTCTAGCTTGTAGAGAGCCATCCGCCGTAGAATTCGCCGCTTCAGGGTGGTGTGCTTGTAATGGGTAAAGTCAATTCCCGTATCAGCCTGTAGTAACGTAAAGATGTTTTTTAGCGGATTCTTGTCGTGCGCGAGTCCCTCAAGCGTTTTTTCTGGTTCCGGGTAAGTTACATAGGGATGGTGACTAATTTTTGCCAGACAGACGGCGATTTCTTCAGGGGTCAGGATGAAGTCTACGTGACCCGTAGCAGCAGCAGTGTTCGGCATACTACTGACTTGTGCCGATGCTTCGCATTGAGCAAACGTAATCCCGCCAGCTTCCTTGATTGCCTTTAGTCCAAAAGCTCCGTCTCCGTCCGCTCCCGACAGAACAACTCCGATTGCTTTGCTTCCCCGCTCCTGTGCCAATGAATTAAAAAAGGCATCGACAGACAGATCCTTTCCCTGAATCCTCTCGCGGGGCGCGAGCCTAAGCAGGTTTTGGTCCAGAGTCATCTTGCTGTTCGGTGGAATAATGTAGATGTGGTTAGGTTCCACCATCATGCAATCCTGCACTTCCATGACTGGCATCTGGGTTGCCCTGGCAAGAATCTCGCTCAACAGGCTCTTATGATTTGGACTCAAATGCTGAATCAGCACAAATCCCATCCCAGTATCGACTGGTAAATACTTAAGCAACTGGGTGAATGCCTCTAACCCACCAGCAGACGCTCCGATGCCGACGATGGGAAATAATTCCTGATTTTTATCCTGCTCCTTGATTACCTCTTCTTTAGCAGTGGATTCAGCTTGAGCGTCAGACTGACTAGAATTCATGTTTTGGCACAGAATATTAAGCTTTTAGACCTGAGCTTTAACCTCTACAAAATATTTTATGACATTTTCTCCAGCGTTACATGGCGTGGCTTGTCCCACGGTGCTTTCAAACGTTTGTCACAGTAATTACTAGTCCCTTCCCAGGATTAGATTGCCGATGTTTATTAATTATCTCCTACACTCCTGCTTTTAGATGTAACTCGCTAAATCTACAAGCCGATTAGTGTAGCCCCACTCGTTGTCATAGTATGCCAGCACTTTGACAAAATTATCAGCAAGAACGCTGGTTGAGGGGAGGTTTACAATTGCCGAGTGGCGATCGCCCACACAATCCGCTGATACTAGCGGCACTTCACTTACTTTCAGAATCTGGCTCATGCCATTGGCAGCATAATGACGGAAAGCATCGTTCACTTCATCCACTGTTACTGATTTTTCTAAAACTGCACTCAAGTCTGTCACCGATCCGGTAGGCGTTGTACACGCAAAGCCATACCATCAAGACGACCCTTCAGTTCTGGTAACACTTTCTTGGCTAACTTGATAACGCTGAGTCAATGAGAAGCTGTTTAATGGTAGAACCATTAAACAGCTAGCTGGAGTATTGCTAAAGGATTTATTTGCAGAACCTTAAAACTGAAGGAGAGTTATTCTTTTAGACAACACCTTCTGTAATCCAAATAGTAAATGACTTCTATCGGTGCGAGTTTAAGCAGAAGAAAGCACAATCTACAAAGCATCCACAAGTCGCTGGTATTACTAAAAATTAAGGACTTTAAGTACACTTTGCTAACAGTAATCCAGCGATGTCTGGCGACAAGCCGCTAGACGCTTCCGTGAATGCGTCTACGGTTTTATTTATTAGCTCATCTTACTTTTTCGCGCTCTCCAGAATGACATTACGCTCAACAACGTACTGCTCAATGCTAGCGTCAACTCCCTCTACTATCTCTTGCCTAGAAACAGGAGAACCAGCTGCTCGTAAAGACAAGAACCCTCCCACTTTTACGTCGCCATCCTGCGAGAGAAAGGCATCAAAGTCTAAGTTAAGTGTTCGGTTGTTGCCGTGACGAATCTTACCCTCACCATTACGATTAACCCCATCAAGAAGGGCAACACCAAGCATAGCTCCAACTCCGGTGTCAGGAGCGTTGGTAGAGGCTTGCAGGTAGACATCGTAGGAAAGTTGACCAGCCTTTGCCACTGCCCCTTGATTCGGTATATTGGAGTAGCCAACGCGCAGTGTCCCGTCCAAATTCCACTCCTTATCGATTTCGGAGTTCCGCCTAATTACCTTAGCAGCACCAGTAGCCGTAGACCGGGTTTCTCCCCGCTCAACTTTTGTTTGTTTAGGATCTCCCACAGCAACAGGGGTTCCCTGGTTCAGCTGGCGGTCAATCACTTGAACATCCTCAGAAGACACCGCCGGAGTAGTTCCTGTAAGTTCGCTAGAAACCAAGGCACGGTCTCCGACCTGAAGTTCTCCCTGTTGGGTTTCACTGGTGGTGGTCGTCACTGTTGCTCCAAAAACGGGGTCTTGAGTGACAACACTGGTACTTGGGGTACTTTCAGGGAACTGCTTGATCGTTTCAGTCTGAGACTGAGTGCCTTCAGTAACGCTCGTATTCGTCTCGGAAATCAAGTTGGTCTGGCTAGTTGCCTGACTAAAGGTGTCTGCAAAACTCTGTGTACCTGCCACTGCTGTCGTAGTACGCTGCAACGTCTCTATTGTGGTGTCCGTCTGCTCCGTTGGGGTAACGAACGTACGTCTAGTCGCCGTCTCGAACTGTTGCGGGGTCGATGTAACGGTTGTCGTTTCCGTTGCTCCATTTACGAATGCCGCTGTTAAACCAAGCTGACCGTAAAACACTCCACCTTTTTTCGGTTTCATGATCGGCTTTCCTTGGCTGTCAAGGATCGGCTGATTCTTCTCGTCTTTTAGCTCTTCTAAAAGTCGTTGGTTTACCTGGAGCAGGGGTGAGACTGAGAAGATTGTGCCTCCCGGAGTGTTAGAGACCAAAGGATTAAGTGTCGCATTTAGTCCAGCTGAGACAGTACCTTGTTTACGGTCAAGCGGAACCATTACCGTTGCGCTTAATTGCGGTTCACCCCCAGATACTCCGCCACGGACATTTATCCCAACGTTAGGCGTAATTCTATACTCGGCAGGATTATCTGTAACAACCGACTTACCCTCAGATGTCACCTTCTTCTTAACGACGAATGGAACGAGTGTCCCCCCTGGTCTGGACTGGTACTTGTGCTCTACCCGACGTGTACGCTCAACTACCTTGGGCGGCGCTGGTGTGACTTCGATATCGTCAACCATCATTTCTATCTCGCCTGGAATGCGTTGTTCGCTGGTGCGTTGCTCGGTAGTAGTGGTCTGAGAGCTACCGCCCTCAACCGTCCGCGTTTCTTGGGAAATAATCTGACTGGCAACGGTTTCAGGCCGTTGATTGACAGTAGTGCCAGTTACCACGACCGGGCGTAAACGCCGAATCACAGTGATGTTACCAGGGACAATGACAGCTTCGCCACTGTCAGCAGTTTCGACCTGCAACGAGGGATTATTGAAGTTACTGACCTGCGATACGACCACAACGTTTGGGTTGCTGGGGCTTGCTGAAAAGACTAGTTGATCGGGTGTCAGGCTATTGGAACTCCCAGATGCCAAATTAATAGTCTGAGACGGCTGAATGTTCCCAGCAGGTTTTATCCGGGTGGTGGTTCCGTCCGGATTTGTTACATCTAGTCCCTTGGTCTCCACTAACAAATGGTACCGCCCTGTTTCCTGACCCAACACCGCAATGAATTCTCTTGAGAAGGTTGCTCCTGGCTGGAGATTATTGAGATCAATGGTGGTTAACTGCTTGCCATTAACGTCCAAAACTTGGATTGCGCTATCTTCTGTTTCAACCACATCGAGAGTGGTTCCGGGCGAAACTGCAACGCCATTAATAATTAGATTAACAGCGTCACTCTGGTCACCATCGTTTGAGTTTTCTCCAACGGAGATGCGAAACAGGTTTTTTACCTTTGTGTCGGCATCTACCCATGAACCGTATGTCGTGTTTATTACGGGTGCAGTCTCTGCCTGTTGAGCCGCAGTTTCTGTGCTGTGTAATGGCAGTGTGAGAGTACCCAACACCAAGGCGGTCAGAACGAAGCGAACAGAACCGAAGTAGTGGATAATAGCCATGTCTAATAAGCCTTTTAAATTTAAAAAATTATGTATATATACGGGTAAACTAATTTCTGTAAAGACACTACAGCGGTTAATTTATAGTGTTTGGTTTTAATTGTTTCCGTATATATACATACAATAACGAGTATGCTCGGCTTCAGTGCAAAGCAGGGATAAAGATGGGCTTGATTTCTATAAAAAGAGCGTAAAACCTTTATGAGTCTTGGATGAAGCTTCTGTTAAGTACTCGTAAAGCTAGTTGGAAAGGCACGGCTTCTGAGGAGCAAAATAAGTAAAAAGGTTCTAATTGTTACTAGAGTTGCTCCTATTGATTTCAGAGGAATAGGGCAGTGTTGAAACAACTAATAGTGATTTTAGAGAAGTGTCATTTATACCTATAGACCTAGTAGCAATAACTAGACTTAACCCGTTGAGGAATCCCAAGTATGCATTCAAGTAGTTGCTAATCTGACATCTTCTTATGCCTATATTGATAGTTGAGGTATCCGTCGCGATCGCTACCTGGAAGAAATGAGATGCGGACAAATAAAACGTTGACTAAACGACAGCGGCTAGCGCAGGTATATGCCGCTGAACTCGACCAAGGATTTGAGTAGAGATGATATTGGTGAGTAGAAATATCTCTAATTGAGTCGTGGATTCACTTGAATTTATCCTGAATAGCGAACCTGAATAGCGAAGCTGCTAAACGCTGTTTATCTAAGGCTTTGAAGTTAAATACATCAGTCGCCACAAGTCAATGACGTTTAGGGGATACAAGACTATGAAGCGGTCAATCAAGTCAAAATTGTGCCGCCCATTAAGCGTTCATACCGATACTTCAATTCAGCCTGCAACAAAGGCCAGCGCTCCAAAGTTTCATCTCTAGCGATCACCTTCTCAGCTGCTTCCCGTGCTAATTCTAAAACCTCTTGATCTTCCACCAAACTCGCTAGCGTAAAGTCAGGCAATCCAGATTGACGAGTACCTAACACTTCACCAGGACCGCGAAAACGCATATCCATCTCAGAGATGAAAAAGCCATCCTGGGACTGTTCTAATACCTTTAATCGTTGACGAGCAGTTTCAGTCTTGGAACTACTCATCAGTAAACAGTAAGATTGCTCAGCACCACGACCAACCAGTCTTGGAACTACTCATCAGTAAACAGTAAGATTGCTCAGCACCACGACCAACACGACCCCGCAACTGATGCAACTGCGATAAACCAAAACGTTCGGCATTTTCAATCAGCATTACCGTTGCATTCGGAACATCGACACCTACTTCAATTACAGTAGTAGAAACTAGGATTTGAGTTTGATTGTCACGGAATTTGTTAATCGCTTCATCCTTATCAGCTGAACTCATCCGACCGTGAAGTAACCCCACTTGGAAGTCAGGGAAGATGCTTTCTTGAAGCCGTTGATGCTCCTCAACAGCTGCACGCACATCTAGTTTTTCTGATTCTTCAACCAAGGGCAATACGATATATGCTTGACGCTCCTGAGCAACTTCACGGCGGATAAGATCATAGGCGTGAGAGCGTTCGTTTCCTGTTAGTGCTGTTGTCTGAATTTTTTGCCGTCCTGGTGGCAACTCATCAATCTGGCTTACATCCAAATCTCCATGTAACGTCAGCGCTAACGTTCGCGGAATTGGTGTTGCTGTCATAGTTAATACATGAGGAGATTCACCTTTTTGCTGTAACCGAGCGCGTTGTCCCACTCCAAAACGATGCTGCTCATCAATTACTACCAAACCTAGCCGCTGGAAATTTACTGGATCTTGAATTAAGGCATGAGTACCTACTAGTAGCGGTAATTCACCAGTTTGTAACTGAGCATGAATTTGACGGCGTTTTGCAGCTTTGGTCGAACCAGTAAGTAGTTCTACTGGTAAATGCATTAAATTAAACCAGCTAACTAACTTGCGGTAGTGCTGTTCTGCTAAAACTTCAGTCGGTGCCATTAATGCTGCTTGGTAGCCTGACTGAATTGCAGCTAAAATAGCAATCACCGCTACAACGGTTTTACCAGAGCCAACATCTCCTTGCACTAAGCGATTCATTGGCACAGGTTTTTGCAAATCATTGAGAATATCGTTAACTACCCTAGTTTGTGCGCCTGTTAAGTTAAACGGCATTATCTGGTGGAATTGCTCAATTAACTGACCAGTCGCAGCGAGGATAGCGCTAGTCTGAATTTGGCGTGCTTTACGCTGACGTTGGAGTAGACCCAGCTGGAGGTAGAAAAACTCATCAAAGACGAGACGGCGACGGGTTAAGTGTAAGGCGGCGATGTCTGGGGGAAAATGGATATTGGCGATCGCTTCCTTTAACTTAATCAACCCATACTGCTGCAACAGCGCCGCTGGCAGTGGATCTTTAAGATGAGCGATCGCTGGTAAAGCGGCAATCACTGCCTGTCTCACCGTATCTGCCCCCACGCCCTCTGTTAGGGCATAAATCGGCACTACCCGACCGATAGTCAGCGAATCAATCGCATCTCCTGGGTGTGCCAAAACTTCTAGTTCAGGATCTTCTAGAGTCAAACCGTATTTGCTTTCTTTCACCAATCCTGACGCTGCAACCACTGCACCAACTAAGTAGCGGCGCTTTTGCTGTTCTTGCCAACCCCTACCCGAGTAACGATAACCAGCAAAAAAGCGATTGATTTTGATTTGACCAGTGTTATCTTTCAGCACTAGTTCTAAAATCGTCAATTTAGAATTGCGGGGACTACTGAAGCAGGTACAGCGCTTTACAGTTCCCACTAGCGTCACCGTTTCACCAGCTTCCAACTCGCGGATGTTAACCTGACGCGCATAGTCAATATGATCGCGGGGATAATAGAAAAGAATGTCCCGCACTGTGTAAACCCCCAGCCGCGCTAAATAACCACCCTTTTTTATCCCAACAGCGGGTAAACTAGTCAGCAGTTGCTCAAGACTAGGTGCAATCCGCCGATTTACCTCGACTGAATTGGTTTGAAGTAGCGGAGTTGTTCGAGGATTTTGGAGCTTGGATTCTCCCCTGCTCTCCTGCTCCCCTCTCCCCTCCTGCCCCTCATCCCCACTCCGTGGGGACCCCAAGCTCCCCAAAGGGGACCCCGATCCTCCCCTGCTCCCCTCACTTTCTTTATGCAACTGATGCAAATATCGCCGAGCTTCTGCTATCAGGTGTTGCCGCTCTTCAACTGTCAGCTGCGGATAAAGTGTGAAGTGCGTTGCCATTTCTTGCCAGCGACGACGTTCAACTGGCGCTAGGGCAGCTGGAGGTTTACCAAAACTGAGACTGAGAAACTCACTGAAGCGGTATTGTTTCCCTACAAGGTCTGTAAAGCCGCGTTCTGCCTCCACTGCCAAATCTTTCTGCAATCTCAACCAATCTGGTGATTCTGTTTGCATAATGTTTTCCATAGCAGTCATGCTAAAGGCTAGAAATAGTTATGAGTTCTAAGTGATGAATTTTAGTTTAAAAAAAGTGATCAACTCCAAGCGCTCCTAGCCATCAAACCAGCTTGCTCGCCATGCGGCTTCTGCTTCGGCAACTGCTCGCTCCCGCTGCTTTTTAAGATACTCCCGAAAGAGCGATCGCGCTCTAACTTCCAAGTTGCGAATTTGGTTGCGCCCAGCCCTTACCGTTGCATCAGCAAACTCAATTTCCGCTAGCCGCAGGTTAATCGCAATGATATGTGTAATGCTCGATTCCGACTCCTGATTATTTTCCGTTTCAATCAATAAGTTTAGAAGGTTAGGTGGACCAGCCATTGCTTCGGCAGAAGTTTCTGATGCATTTACGGCAGCTTCAAGGACTGGTGCTGGCAATTTCTGAGGTAATATCCCTGCTTTCTGTAATAAGCGATTTGTTTCATGGGTTTATTTTTAGGTATTAGTAATCGCCTGTTCCAAGTTTTGTTGCCATTGCGCCAGAGCCATCGGATTAGAGGGAACAAAAACTCAGGAATTTCTCTGGGGGTAGGAGTAACAGGAGGAATCGGGTTCTCCTCTGAAGATAAGGAGTAAATGTTGTCTCCTTCCTGTCTTCCGTCCTCTGACTCCTGACTCTTATCCTCAATTTTGAGATAAGCAAGTAAGTGGTCGAGCATTGCATTTTGACCCAACTTTCGGATAGCTTGCTGCAATTGTTGCCGAGCACTGAAAGATAACCTCAGAAACGGTTCTGGATAGCCTTGTGTACACAGGTGATAACTTGCCAGAATCAGTTGCTGGCGCACGGCTTGCCCCAAAGTAGTTAGATAACTTTTGTAGATACTGAGGAGTTCTGCCGCAATTACTTTTACTGCTGCTTCCAGCGCGGCAATATCTCGCTCAATTTGCTCAACTGTCGCCATAACATCCCTATCTGGACAATTGCCACACCTAAGAGTACATATGTACTTTGTATCTTTAAGGATAGCGAATAAAAATGTAGCTATCGGGTTTCAGTTAATCGGACTTGATATTTTAAGACAAAATAAGACCAGACTTGGTGTTAGCGGCGAATATGTCCAAATGGTTCTTGAGCGAGTGTCGAAGCGAAACAACACCACCTCAGCAAAGGTTTCTCATCGGTTAGTAGACAACTGCCAGCGGATGCCGCTCGTCAATTGATGCCAATTGATTAACCTTGATCGTCGTTAATATCAATTCTAGAAATTAGAAGCATACTGCTATTGATTTATGTACTGTGTGGTAGTGACATCGTACAAGTTAACTAGATTAACCAAAAATCCCTGTGACACGATTTTCAGGGAGTTTCAACATGGCATACTCCTACTGTTGCTCGATAGAATGAAAAAGGTAGGATTGGCACGTAAACCACGCTTTTATAATCCCGATGTCGCCTTCCCTTGTCACGGTGGAAATTACTGAAAACCAACACGATTTGATCATCACTAAACCCGTGTCTGGGCTATCTTTAAACGGTCGCATCAGGGTTCCAGGTGATAAATCTATCTCCCACCGAGCTTTGATGCTGGGCGATCGCTCTTGGTGAAACTCAGATCCAGGGTTTACTCTTGGGTGAAGATCCACTCAGCACAGCTAGCTGTTTTCGCGCCATGGGAGCAGATATTTCTGAGTTGAATTCAGAAATGGTGCGAGTTCAGGGTATAGGACTGGGGCAGTTGCAGGAGCCAGTTGATGTGTTGAATGCGGGTAACTCTGGCACTACGTTACGGCTGATGCTAGGACTGTTGGCAGCGCATCCAGGGCGGTTGTTTGTTGTCACAGGTGATAGTTCTTTGCGATCGCGTCTCATGTCTCGTGTTGTCAAACCTTTGCAACAAAATGGGGGCAAAAATTTGGGGAAGACAAGATGGAGCGTTAGCACCATTAGCAATTCAAGGACAAACCCTTAAGCCAATTCACTACCACTCCCCAATTGCCTCCGCTCAAGTTAAATCCTGCATCCTGCTTGCGGGGTTAATCGCCCAAGGACAAACGACCGTAACCGAACCAGCCCTTTCTCGCGATCACAGCGAGAGAATGCTGCAAGCGTTTGGTGCAGAAATTAGTATCGATCCCGAAACCCACAGTGTTACAGTTACTGGTTCGGCTCAGCTAAAAAGGGCAAAAAAGTAATTGTTCCGGGCGACATCAGTTCCGCTGCCTTCTGGCTAGTTGCTGGAGCGATTGTACCAGGTTCGGAATTAGTGATTGAAAATGTCGGTGTTAATCCTACGCGCACAGGTATTTTAGCAGCCTTAGCCGTGATGGGAGCGGATATTGCGCTAGAAAATGAACGAGTTGTTGCTGGTGAACCTGTTGCTGATTTACGAGTGCGTTCAGTTGTTTAAAAGGATGCACAATTGCTGGAGACTTAATTCCCCGGTTGATTGATGAAATTCCAATTTTAGCGGTAGCAGGTGTTTTTGCTCAAGGAACAACGATAATTCGCGATGCGAGTACTGGTTGCGGGTAAAGAGAGCGATCGCATTGCTGTGATGGCGACTCAGTTAAACAAGATGGGAGCTAAGGTGACGGAATTACCTGATGGCTTGGAAATTACTGGTGGTATTCCCCTAATTGGTACTGATGTTGATAGTCACACAGATCATCGGATTGCGATGAGTTTAGCGATCGCGGCTCTTAATGCTACTAATACTACGATCATTCATGGTGCAGCTTGGCTGCCGTTTCTTATCCAGACTTTGTTACTACGCTGCAAAAAATCTGTGGTTAAGATTAGGGGCTAGAGAAAATTTAGGAAGCAAAGCGATTAGCGCGAGTTATTAGTCATCAGTCCTTTGTTGCAGATAAGCTTTAGTGGTGTATCCGTAATCAGGAAGCACATCTCAATAATTATGAATATAGGTAAGTATTTTTATCAATTGCTGATTTATGAACTACCACGACATCATCACGATTGAACCTGGAAAACGTAGCGGCAAGCCTTGTATCCGAGGGATGCGGCACAGTGTACGATGTCTTGGAGTATTTGGCAGGTGGCATGACAGAAGTAGAAATTTTGGAGGATTTTTCTGAACTGACTTCTGAAGACATCAAAGCCTGTCTCGCCTTTGCTGCTGATCGTGAGAAAAAGCTATTCATAGCATCCTCTCTGTGAAACTGCTATAGCAGTCCTATTTCATTTATGAATGTGGTGCAGGCTTCTAGCCTGGACAGGTAGGATGCCCATCCCACAAAAACCTTTCAGACCGGATTGTTCACAGGATTATTGATTTGTATCCTGGTTCTGATCATGTCAAAACCTTGGCACTTATAAATACTGATGATGTAGTTATCTGGGAATATGCAAAGGCGAATGATTTTGTGATTATTTCCAAAGATTCTGACTTTCATCAACGCAGTTTACTTTATGGTCACCCTCCAAAGTTCATTTATCTTCGCGTTGGCAACAGTCCAACATCAAAGATCGTCCAGATTTTGAGAGGTAATTTTGATACTATCAGCCAATTTGTCAATAGCTCAGTAGAAAGCATCTTAGTGCTAGCGTAGTATAAAATATCCAATAATCGGAACGTTATTCATCTCCACGAGAGATATCGTTTGCAGGATTCGGGTATGAAGCGATCGCCTACTAATGTACCCAAAAAACTAATGACTACTTAAAATAACTGTCAAACTAAAACCCAACCTTTTACACCCTGAACGCTGAGAAATAATAGTGCTAGAGTTTCAGGGAATGATTACCTGAAGTTTGGGCGGGAAAATCTATGTGGCAGCGACGGAAAAACGACGTTCCTCTAGTTGCTAGTGCTGCGGGGCTATGTGTCCTGCTGATTGGGGTAACAGTATCAGCAACGAATAGCAACTGGCTACAATGGAACCGCGATCAATCCCTAGAACAGTTGCGGTTAAACCCTAAATCAGCCGTTCTGCAACTGGTGTCAGCCTCCCCAGCCTCACGGGAGTTGCAACTGCAAGCGATCGCTCAGTTGCCTCAATCGTTAGAACGCGATCGCGCTCGTTATCTGTTGGCGAGTGACTTAATTCAACAACAGCAGGGCAAAAAAGCACTCAGAGTTTTAGCAGGACTAGAGCAATATTCTGTCTTAGCACCACATATTGCCTTGAAACGCGCTCAAGCTTATGAAGTGACAGGTGATAAAATAAGAGCGCAAGCAGCTTGGCAGGATCTACTGAAACGCTATCCCGATAGTCCTGTAGCCGCAGAAGCATTGTTTGTATTAGGTCGTAATCAGCCACAATATTGGCAAAGAGCGATCGCGCAATTTCCCTCGCATCCGCGCACTCTAGAGATTGCTCGCTTGTTGTTGAAGCAGAATCCCGATCAGCCGCAACTATTGCTGTTGTTGGCACATGACTATGAACAACCGGAAATTACCTTAGTTTTAGACCAGCTAGTAAACAAGTATGCGGCTCAGTTACAACCAAAAGATTGGGAAGTAATCGCCTTTGCCTATTGGGAAAATCAAGTGTACGCCAAAGCTGGATCTGCTTATGCTAAAGCACCCCGGACACCTCTTAATATCTATCGCACTGCTCGCGGCTTGCAACTGGGAGATAAGAGAACAGAAGCGATTTTAGCCTATCAACAGCTAGTACGCGCCTTTCCTGATGCTAAAGAAACAGGCACTGCTCTGTTGCATCTAGCAAAGCTCACACAAACAGAAGATGCCTTGATTTATCTCGATCTTGTAATTAAGCAATTTCCCAAGCAGGCGGGTGAAGCGCTGGTAGAAAAAGCAGAAATTCTTGACACTCTCCAGAGTAAATTAGCTGCCCAAACTCGTCAATTGCTGCTAAATCAGTACGGCGATTCCGAAGCGGCGGCAGAATATCGCTGGAAGGTAGCCCAAGAACGAGCAGCAGCTAAAGATTACCGCGGAGCTTGGCTGTGGGCGCAGCCGATTCCTACTCGCAATCCTAAAAGCATTCTGGCTCCTAGAGCGGGCTTTTGGGTAGGCAAATGGGCGCAAAAGTTAGGACGACAGCAGGATGCTAAAGCGGCATTTAAGTATGTATTGAGCCAGTTTCCCCAGTCTTATTATGCTTGGCGCTCAGCAGCAATGCTTGGTTTAGACGTAGGAAACTTTGACACGGTGCGCGACTTAACGCCTCAAGTAGTAATGCCAGGGCGATCGCTACTGCCTGTTGGTTCTGCTGCGTTAAAAGAACTATATCAGTTAGGTCAAGCAGATGCTTGGACACAATGGCAAACAGAATTTCAAAATCGGATGCAGCCAAAGGTAGCAGAGCAATTTACTGATGGGTTGATGGATTTGGCAAAGGGAGAAAACTTAGAGGGTATTTCCCAAGTTTCTACTTTAGAAGACCGAGAAACGCCACAAGAGCAAACTGAATATAAAGCTCTAAGTCAACAGCTGACTTACTGGCAAGCTCGTTATCCGTTTCCTTGGAGACGAGATTGAAACATGGTCGCAACAGCGTCGACTCAATCCCCTCTTAGTAACAGCCTTGATTCGCCAAGAATCGCGGTTTGAACCTCAAATTCGTTCTGTTGCTGGTGCTACTGGCTTAATGCAGGTGATGCCTGGTACAGCTAAATGGGTGGCAGAAAAAATCAATTTGAAGCAATACAACCTAGAAATTCCTCACGATAACATTCAACTAGGTACATGGTTTTTTAGATTACACCCACCAAGAATAGTGACAATAATTCCTCTTAGCCGTTGCTAGTTATAATGCTGGACCGGGAAATGTATCTAAATGGAGGAGGGAGTTGGGTATTAGCGATCCAGACGAATTTGTGGAGGCGATTCCGTTTGATGAAACAAAAGGTTACGTTAGACAGGTGTTTGGCAACTATTGGAATTATCTGCGGCTGTACAACCCCCAAATTTCTCAGTTAATGACAAAATATTCAGCGCGATCGCCAAAAGCATTGCTCTAGTGCTCGAGCGCGATTAGTTATTACACACCAACTTGTCAGGCAACTTGCGCCCAAGAGTTCTAATATGTGGCTAGGAGTTCCAAGCTTCTGTCTTGTAGTTATCGTGTTTACCCGACTGCCCTGGCAGCGTTTTTTTGCAGTGCATGAAATCTCCAGCTAACACTAAGCCAAAAATTCTGGTTGTTGATAATCAACCGGATAATCTTGATCGGCTTTACTGTGCCTTGCATCAAGAATATCAGGTGCTAAGAGCATCAGAACAAGATGCACTGAATATTTTGGCAAGTGAGGGGGATGTAGCAGTACTGATCTGCAATCAGCAGCTCTTAATAAGTGGCTCTCAGTTTTTAAGCCTAACGGCGACTAAGTATCCCAATATTATGCAGATTGTTTTAACCAGCTACACAAATGAGGTGGTGGAAGCGATTAATGTTGGGAAAGTGTTCAAATATGTAACCACCGGGAATACTGAAGAACTCAAAGCGGTAGTACGGCAAGCCCTAGATACCCACATTCTACTCAAGGTTCGCATCCAAGAAATTTGCCGCACACTCCGCCGAGAATCACTGCTTAATACTGTTACAAATACAATTCGCAGCGCCCTCGACTACCGACAAATCCTGCAAAATATAGTCGATACCGTGGGTCAAACGCTTGAGGCAAGCTACTGTATCCTGCGCCCCTTGCAGAACAATCGCTTAGTTGATGCGTTCGTTTATCAAATTTCCGAATTTGAAATTCAGAATTTAGCAGCTTTAACCCCACCGCAAAGGCTACATCCTGCATCGTTAATTGAGACAGTATGGGAAACGCGAGAAGTACAGGTGATCGCTGATGTTGCAGTGGATCAGCGTATCCAAGGTAGTACTCCGCAACACAAAAAACTTGCTTCAGCTTACCAGGCAACTAACATCTGCTCCAGCTTGATAGTGCCACTAGTGTCTCAACAGGAACTCATAGCAGTGCTGGCGTTGCACCAGTGTGAGCAACTGCGCCTTTGGCAGGATGAGGAAGTGCAACTTGTAGTTATGGTGGCGGAGCAAGCAGCGATCGCTCTTGCTCAAGCACGCGCCTATGATCGCATTTCTGCTCTGGCGAAGCGTGAAGCACTGATTAATAAAATTACTAGGGCGATTCGTTCTAGCCTTGATCCCCAGAATATCTTTGCTGCTATTACCCAACAGTTGGGGCAAGCCTTATTCGTAGATGGCTGTGCGCTTTCGTTGTGGACAGAGGAGGATGAGTTTGTCCAGTGTGTCGGGTTGTATGACAAAAATGAGGATGCTGGAGTTCGGCTACCTTATCTGCCGCAATCGCGTTCTCCAATTGCTGGAAATCCTGTTCTACAGGAACTATTGAAGACGCAACAGCCAGTAGTAATTGACGACCTCAGCCAGCAACCACAAATGAAGGGGTTGGATTTGCCCCTGAGATCACCAGCCTTTGCCCTCTTGGTTGTACCGTTACTGATAGATAGCTTGAGCATCGGTAGTATTACGTTGCGCCAGGTTCACCAGCCGCGGCGATGGCAGGCGGAGGAGGTGGAATTAGCTCAGGCAGTGGCAGCTCAGGCGGCGATCGCTGTGCAGCAATCTCGGCTTTACCAAAAAAGCCGCGCCCTAGCTGAGCGGCTGCTGGAATTAGACCGCCAGAAAACTCAGTTTTTTCAAAATATCTCCCATGAGTTCCGCACACCACTAACTTTAATGTTGGGACCGTTAGAGTCGGCTGTGGCGCAACAACAAGACTTACCAGTAGAACAAACCGTGATCGCCTTGCGTAACTCTCGCCGCTTACTGCGATTGGTGAATCAACTCTTGGATCTCCAGCGGCTTGATGTTGGTCGGATGCAACCCAGTTTCCGTCCCTGTGAGATAGTAGCTTTTGTCAGCCAGATTGTTGATGCTTTTCGCCCCTACTGTGAGAAAAAGGGAGTACACCTAGTTACTCAGTTGAGTAACTGTCCGCCCTTATACTTGGATGCGGAGAAATTTGATAAGGTACTGTATAATCTTTTGTCTAATGCAATGAAGTTTACCCCTGCTGGTGGAAGTATTACCGTCAGAGTAGAAACAGCAGGTAATCATTGTCTGTTACAGGTAAAAGACACTGGAATTGGCATTCCTAAAGAGCAGATCCCCCGCTTATTTGAGCGGTTCCACCAAGCAGAGGGTTCAGCCAACCGTTCACACGAAGGTAGTGGATTAGGTTTATCTTTGGTTAAAGAATTAGTTGAACTTCACAAAGGTCAAATTTCAGTAGAGTCGATTGAAGGACAAGGCAGCACGTTTACAGTTTGGTTACAAACTGGAGCGGCTCATCTCCCCTTGGATCAAGTGTTGGAAGTACCGATCCAAGTCCAGCTAGGTAGCGCAGCTGTAGAATTAGCAGATCTTGATGTGATCCCAGTCCAAGGACAAGAGGAGGAGGAGATAAAGAGAGAAGGAGATTCAGCAAACCTCTGCTTAATTTTGGTGGTAGACGACAACTCTGATCTACGGAGTTATGTCTCTAATATTCTGCGCTCCGGCGGCTATCAAGTTCAGACTGCTCGCAACGGCGCAGAGGGATTCCGTCTGGCTCAAATTCATGCTCCGGCTCTGATTGTTACCGACTTGATGATGCCCCAACTATCAGGTTTGGAAATGATTGAGTTAATTCGCAACGAGGAGCAATTGAAGGGAACACCGATTATTTTACTGACAGCGAAAACCGATGAAGAAACCCGGATTTCTGGCACAGAAGGCGGGGCGGATGCCTACCTCGCTAAACCGTTTAATAATCGGGAACTTCTGGCTGAGGTGCGAAATTTACTAGCTTTGAAGTCAAATGAACGCCGAGTTGTGGAACTGAATACTTACCTAACTCAGTCGGTGCTGAAGCGTTTTTTGCCGCCGACGATGGTGAAGAAGGCAGCAACTGGTGAACTAGTGCTGGATTTGCGCCCGGAACCGCGCTTAATTACGATTTTGTTTAGTGATATTGTTGGCTTTACTCAGTTAGCAAATACCTTGCGATCGCGCCGAGTAGCAGAGTTATTAAATGAATACTTAGAAACAATGACTAAAGTAGTGTTTGATAACGGTGGTACGGTAGATAAATTTATGGGAGATGCGATTTTAGCTATCTTTGGTGCGCCGGAAGAAGTAACGCCCAACGAGCAAGTAAAACGAGCGATCGCCACGGCAAGGTCTATGCATCACTCACTCAAAAAGCTCAATCAGCGCTGGCTTTCTCAAGGACTAATGGGAATAAATCAAAACACCCCCGTTCAGTTCCGGTGTGGTATTCATCAAGGTACGGCAGTAGTGGGAATGTTTGGCAGTGCTGAACGTGCCGATTACACAGCGATTGGTCCGAGTGTCAACATCTCTTCACGTCTCCAACAAGCTGCTGCGCCCTCGCAAATCCTCGTTTCTGCAACTGTGGCAGATTACCTTGAAGAAAATGAAATTACTAAATGCACTCCATTAAATTTGCGAGGTATTGATGAAACAGTTCTGACTTTCTCTGTAAAACCCCAAACAGACTAATATTCCAGCACACCCCTGATTGAACCTTAATCAAATCCTGCTGATCATTAACCAGATCACGCTTAACGCTCTTTGTACCGGAGCAGCAGCTGATCTAAACCAGTACCTTAAGATACTCTATCGTTTAATTAACTAAAGATTATGTTATTCTAATTTAATTACAAGCTGGCAATTGATTGAGCAGCTAACTTATTTTGCTGGCGTTTTTTAGTGGTAAAACTTTAGCATTCCAAGATAATAATGCGAGTTCGATTCTCGCTGCCCGCTTAACCACCCTACCTGATAACTAAAGCCTTACCATTGCCGGAACCTTCAGCAATTGATAAATTAATTTGATCCATTTAATAGTGGTTTTCCAGGCGCTGAAATACAGTATTACGTGTGGGGTAGGCATCCTGTCGAGTTAATAGAACCGCCCCAAAATTCAATTGTATTGTACTCAAATGGGAATTGCTCTTATTTTGGAGTGTTGGAGGGCTTAAAGTTTTTTGCTTTGTAAAATGTTTCTAAGCTGTGGCGATCGCCTACATATCGCCAGTGCCAAGGTTCATAAGTTACGCCTTGGGGATTTTTTTTGGGAAACGACATTTCAAAGCTAAACCGAGCAGCATTGGTGGCAAGCCATTTAAAAGCTTTGGTATTCTCAAATTTAGGACTGAGGTTGGTAGCTGGTGCTGCTCCATCTCCAATGTCTACAGCGTAACCAGTGTGATGTTCGCTATAGCCAGGGGGAGCGCTGACCTCAGCCCGTTTTGTTGTCACTTGTCCCCGTTGAGCTTTGACATCAAAAAATAAAGTTTGCTGAGTTGCAGTTGAGCGAAAGCCGGAAATTGGCACTAATATTACGCCCTTTGCCCGCGCTGCTATCACCATTGCTTGAAATTTTTGGGCGGCGGCAATACGTAGCTTAATGCTGCTGCTTGGCACGATTGGTTTGAGTTCTTTGGCAGCTGCTTCGGAGTAAGCAAAGTGTCCCAGCAGTGTTGTACTGGTTGGATTGGCTGTGGCGGTTGTTGGGGTAGTCTTGGCTGGGGGTAAGCTAGAGGCAGTATTTTTGCGTGGCGTAGCACTCATATACCAGAGACTACTAACTAGAGCGATCGCTCCTAATCCTGTCAATCCCCCAATCATAAACACTCGCTTCTTACGCGATCGCTTTTGGGTATTAGGACTGTCTCGTAAAGCCTCTGGAATATCTTCTATCGACTCAGACGATTTATCAGGTTTTCCAGAGAACTCAGCCTTATCCACGGACAAACTCCTGTAATTTTTGGATCATGTGCCAATTGTAGACTGGAGACGAATCAAGGACAGAAAAATTACGGTACTGTTTTCCTTAAACAAAACAGCTGGTCTATTGCACTTAAAAGACCAGCTGCCAAAAATCTGGTTTCCGCTGCAAAAGATGCAGGTGGAATCGCTGTACAGCAAACTCAAAAGAGTAATCGCACTATATGAAGCTAAAATCCCTCGATATTAGCAAGTGCAATTACTACTTCTGCTTAGTACTCAGGTACTGAAGGGTCAACTTCTTGACTCCAGGCAGTAATTCCACCCTTGACATTTGTTCCTTCAATCCCAGCTTCTTTCAAGATACTTAGTGCTTTTGCCGATCTCCCACCCAATTTACAATGAGCAATTACTCGATGACCATTCATCAATTCCTTAACTTGCTCAACTCCTTGCCCACTTTCAATATCCGGTAAAGGTACTAAGACTGACCCTGGAATTCTAGCGATTTCATACTCGTTGGGATTGCGGACATCAAGTAGGACAAAATCATCTGCACCGCTATCGAGTAATTCCTTCAATTCTTGCACAGTCATTTCTTGAATTTCCATCTGACGTTTCGCCTCCTCTGCCTTAGCTTGGGGAATCCCACAGAATTCTTCGTAATCTATCAACTTCTCAATCACAGGGCGTACTGGATTAGGGCGCAGTTTCAACTCGCGGAACTTCATTTCTAGGGCGTTGTACAACAACAGGCGACCACTTAGGGTATTTCCTTGAGCCAAAATAATTTTGATTGTCTCAGTAGCCTGGATTGTGCCAATAATTCCGCAGAGAACACCAAGAACACCACCCTCGGCACAAGAGGGAACCATTCCCGGCGGTGGTGGTTCCGGGTAAAGATCACGGTAATTAGGACCACCTTCGTAGTTAAATACTGTTGCTTGCCCTTCAAAGCGAAAGATTGAGCCGTAGACATTGGGCTTATTTAACATCACACAGGCATCGTTGACTAGATAGCGTGTGGGAAAGTTATCTGTGCCATCTACTACAACGTCATAGGGTCTGATTAGATCTAGAGCATTTTCAGAACTGATACGGGTTTCATGTAGATCCACCTGGCAATTTGGATTAATCTCTAAAATGCTATTTTTAGCAGATTCAATTTTAGGCTTGCCTACCCAAGAAGTCCCGTGAATTATTTGACGATGTAGGTTAGAGCTATCTACAACATCAAAGTCTACAACTCCAATGTGTCCAACTCCGGCTGCTGCTAAATACAACAGTAAGGGAGCACCTAGCCCACCTGTTCCAATACAGAGGACACTCGCAGCTTTCAGGCGTTTTTGCCCTTCTAGTCCTACCTCTGGCAAGATAATGTGGCGGGAGTAGCGTTCGTATTCTTCTTTGGTCAGCTGGATTTGATCCAGATTGGGATTAAGCATGGCAATTTAACTAATGGGGTTCGGGGGCTATAAGTCCGGTGTTTGATGGGGGCTGAATACCTCAAAGAACTAGCGTCAGCAGATGTAGTAATAAAACTATACTGACACTGAATCACGCCTAGAGAATATATTTGGATGCTAGCTAATAAACGATACTAAAATATTTAGGTTCTCCTAAAGTCTGCAATTATTCTGGGACTGAGTTGAAATGGTTTATATCTCACCATACTGTGGCGGATAGTTGTGCGCTGAAAAAGGAGTATATCATTTGGTATTGAAGCGCTCAACCTCATAGGCGTTGAAGGTGGCTAATCAGGCTGGAACTTGAGAGAATTCTTCTTTGCTATCAAGATTGAATGTCTGCACTTCTATAATCCCGCGAAACATATTCATCCCACAGGTAAATTCATAGCTTCCCGGTTGTGTTGGGGTAAATTCAACTGTTGTGACTTGATTAAGCGGCAAGTTTTGAGCAATATGAAAATCAGGCAATCGCACTGACTCTAAGCAACTACTAGGATCATGCCGGAGGAAATTGAGGCGAACGGTTCGCCCTACTTGCACTACAATTTGGCTCGGTTCGTAGCCACCATCGACGGTGATTGTAATTTCCTGAATTCCCTCACGCGCTGCCACCTTTTGAGACTTGGGCTTACTGAGCAGGAACCACCAGAGTTCTACCCCAATTAGCCCTAGTCCACCCAACGTAACAGCTACTTTGTTTGCTATCGGTTGTTCGATGCGACGAAATTGCCTGTTCTGCGTAGTTGATTCAGGCATATGGGCTGCGATGCCGAAGGCGGTTTGCTCCGCAACCATCGCTCAGGATGCACCAATTAAACTCAGTCCTGCCAACGTACCAATAAATATTGTGCGTTACAGAGGTTT
>JAUJND010000060.1 GCA_030446505.1 Chroococcidiopsidaceae cyanobacterium YX2bin18
TCAGTTTTAATTTTTCCTGTTTAATTCGTTCTAACAGCTTCTCGGCTGGTTCATCATTGGGGTCTTGAGCGACAAGTTTGCCTTCAAAGGCTTGTTTTAAAATGCTCTGCCGCAAAGCTTCAGCTTTTTGGAGGTTTTCTATGATGGTGGCTTCGAGTTGATCGCAGATGGAGAGACGCGATTCGATTTCTTCTAAAATCTTGTCTTGCTCCACTGGATTACAAAGTGGAACTGGAATATCATGCAATATATCCTCATTTAAATTTTGCATTGTTGTTCCAATAGAGGAATTCTCTAAATGAGTTTTTACTCTTCGGGAACTCAAAATAAAGCAATAGAAAAAACTATTAAGCTGTTCAAGTAATCTGATAAATAAACTGCCAGTACCACACAGATATTTGTCCTCTTTCTCCGTTACTACAGCGCAACGACCCATCTCACCTCTTCTACCCATAATAATGTCCCCTTTTGTCAAGACATAATTAGCAAGCGTAGAAGCTTTTTCTGGTGTAATTGTCTGATTGAAGTCAGGAGTAATTTTGAGATTTTTAATATGGCTTGGGTTGATAGCAGGAATCTGATTTAGAACATAATCAGACTTGTGAAGTAGAGAACCAAAAGGACCAATTTGAATGTTTGTAGAAATACTTCCTAGTTTGACCCAGCGCCAATCATTAGGAAGTTGAGGTAATTCAGCCAGTTCGGTTTCGGTGAGAGGTAAGCCATCTTTAGGTTTTGAGGGTTTAGTAGGCTTCTTGCCCTGTTTACCGATCTCCTCCCATTCCCTAACAGCCTCCTTCCACTCCGTCAACTGTTGCTGATAGCGGCGATCGCGCTCTGCCTTGATCTGAGCTAACAACTCCTCCCCAGTTTTGATGTCTAATTTTTCCTGTTGGATTTGCGATGCTCGCCATTTCTCAGTCAGCTTCCCCTCAAACGCCCACTTCAACACCACCTGTCGATAAACCTTTAACTGCTTCTGTGCTTTTTTCAGGTTCTCACTTCCCTGATCTAGGTCAGAAAACAACTCCTCAATTTTTTCAACAATTCGGGTTTGTTCATTGAGGGGAGGGATAGTAAGTTCTAGTTCTTCTAGAAAATCTTTTGTTATTGCTTTGAATGTTGTCCCAGTTCCTTGCTTGGAAATAAATTGCTCAAGGTTTCTCAATAAATAAAAAATAAATTTTGGTTTGACTTTTTCTAAGGGTCTAATTGCTGCAAGCCCCCTACCAATGCAAGCCTTATGAGGACAGATATTTGTCGGTCCGACAGGTGCTCTAACAGAAATCAATATATCTCCTTGTTGAGCAATTTTATTTGGTACTGAACAATATTTTTCAGGAGTTGGATATGTAGTTCCAAATTCAGTTTTACCTTGATAAAATGGCAAGCCATCTCCAACAGTGTTGTACGTTTCTGATGGTGGAGATTGACCCATTATCAAAGCACAGAAGTTTGGCAGTTTACATTTAATCCACCCTTTCGGTAATTCCCTCGCTTCTCCATTTCCTTCCGTCATTCGTCACCTATTGTCATACATAACCAACTGTCATTCTGAGCGCAACGCAGTGAAGTGAAGAATCTCAACGTCTTGCCATAGTTCGAGATGCTTCACTACGCTAGCGCTCCATTCAGCATGACAAGTAAAGACTTACTATTTATACCAACCATCGCTTAAATCTTTCCATTCAGGATTGATTGACTCAATCAAAACAATTTTCTTTGCCCTTGTCCAACCTTTAATTTGTTTTTCACGGGCGATCGCATCTCTGACATCTGAAGTTTCTTCAAAGTAAATCAAGCGATCAACATTATACTTTTCTGTAAATCCAGGCACTAGTTTTTGTTTGTGTTCATAGATACGGCGAACCAAATTATTCGTTATCCCCGTGTAGAGAGTACGCGATCGACTAGCCAGAATATAAACATGGTATTGGTTCAACTTTCCAACTCTTTCGGTAGTTCCCTAACCTCTCCATTTCCTCCTATCATTCAGCACCCATCAAAGCAACTCTCTAAATTCTTCAATAGTTAGTCCGGCATCACGCACAATTCCACCCATTGTGATGGCATTGACTGGGTTATGACGTGGAATGGTTAAAATTCTAACTCGGTCTGACATGACAATATGCTTTCCTTGACGCACAATTCCAAATCCAGCTTTTTCCAATGCTTTGACTGCTTGAAGATGGTTGATTCCCGGAAGTTTTGGCATTCTTAAACGGCTACCTCAACTTCTCGAATTTCTCCTTCTTGAAGGAGTTCTTCAGCAACTTCTAAATACTCTTTGATAGCATTTTTAATATTTGCGATCGCCTCTTCTTCTGTTTCTCCCTGTGACCAACAGCCTGGCAATCCCATACAGCGCACACTGTACCCTTCTTCTGATTTTTGCAAAACAATTTTATACTTCATAATTATTTTTATTTAACTTCCCTATTACCAAATAGTACCCAATTTCCTAGATAGCATCTTTCCAACCTGGCGGCACGTATCCTTCTAGAATTGGCAATGGCGACAACTGTGGTTCTAATAACATCGGGTCAGGTTCTGTTATTGGAACTAAAATGAGTTGGTGATTTTCTCTGCGGATCTCAACTTCTTGAATTCCTTTTAGGAGTTCTTTAGGAATTACCAGCCCTTGCTCAGTTACTTTAACTTTCATAAAATTTCCTGATTAAAATACTTGAAGAAATTATTCGGCAACTTTCAGATACTTTCAAATTGCATCTCGAATGTTGGCTAATCCTCTGCTGCTCGTTCTTGCTGAATGTATTCCTCTACCTCAACAGGACTCCACATTTGCTGACCCAAACCAGCAGCCTGCCGAAAGTCTAGAGTTTTAGACGAGTTTTTTAAAGGTTCCCATTCATCTCGCAATTTCCGTTGGATTTCAACTGGATCACCTGCAAAAGTTGGTGAATCTTTCAAAATCCCTGCATAGTCAGAAAGAAGCTTGCCTGATTGAGTCGATTGTGCCTTGCTCTTTTGTTGCAAAAACTCGACAAAATGCAGCACAGTGATCTGCTCCTTTTCTGGCATTGCTTTCACAAGCTCATAAATTTTCTCTGCACTACTCATACGGCTCTCCTAAATCAAGAATTATCAACGATTTCAGCAGGTAAAAAATCTTCATTGAGGATCTCGGCGATCGCAAATTGTCAATATCCAATTCTTCAAAACGCCGCGATCGCAATAGCTCAACCATCTTAGGAGTTACGCAGTTGAATGTCATGCTGAACGCAGTGAAGCATCCCAGAGATTCTTCGCTACCGCTCAGAATGACATTACTGCGTCCAACTGCGTAAGTCCTGCATCTGTTCAGTCCAAAGGTTGAAATCTTCTTCATAGCGAACAGTCAGTTTGTTGACCCTTAGTTCCTACTTGCTCCCTTCCCCATTATGCTGCCAGCGCTTCATTCAACTCCTGAATAATCGTATCCATCTCATCCCCAAATAACTCATACATCTTGATCGTCCCACCCATCCCAAACGGCTCATACTCCAAATCCCCCGATTCTAAATAAAACGATGTGGCAATGTAGTCCTTGATCGTGCGAAGCCAGTTCACCTGCTCCTCACTGAACTTCAGCGCTCCTGCCTGCTTACGGAACACCCATTCCTGAAAATTCCGGTTTACCGTCGCTGCGTAATTCGTCAACTTAGTATCAATTCCCACCACTCGCCGGATCAACGATACTAAAGCAACCAGTTCACTAATTGGGTTGCTGCTCACCTGCTCTACCTGTTCATATGCCTGCCAGACTTGCAATGGTGCTAGATAGGGTTTCTGAGTCTTTAGGATGTCTAGTACCTCTTGAATCATCTGATAAGTTACACCCCGCCGCTGGTAGGGCTGATTGTAGAAGATCTGTAGAGCCGTGATTTCATCCTTGTTCGCTTCAATGAACTGGGTAAAATTCTCGATTAAAGACTGCGCCTGATCCTGTGCCTGCTGATCCCACCCGGCAAACGTCACCCGATCAATATTGACAGTATCAATAATCTGCTCATGGACTTTCCGCACATTGTCTACATACTCAACCAGTTCGCCTGTGAAAATAACAGCCGCTTCCCGAATCAAAGCTTTTTGAGCCGCTTCTGTTTGCCCCTGCGTCGGTGTATCCACTTTGGACAGTTGGTTATCTATCCTTGCTTTGTCCAGAATCACATCCGGGTTATAGGCATTCAGCAGTACTCTAGCAATCTCACCAGCACTCTCCCCAGATAACTCCTGTAGTTTTTCCTGCTCCTGGTGAGACATCTGCCGTTCTAAGCGCGTTAGCCGACTTGCCAGGGACACAAACGCATCCTCATCCTCTGCCCCCATCATCACGCCCATCATCAAGTCTTTGATGGCTACAGAATGCTTACGCTCCAGTGCTCTAGTATCTGTTTTCAAAGACTTCGTGACCCCTACTGCATCCACAATCACAAAATGAGTCTTTGTACTTTGGGCAGATGGGGTCACCTTTTTCAGGTCATCTTGTTCGAGGGTGCGTGTTCCTCGTCCTTTCATCTGGTCAAAGTAGTTTTTTGAGCGCACATCCCGCATAAAGATAAGGCACTCTAGCGGTTTAACATCTGTACCCGTCGCAATCATATCCACTGTCACGGCAATGCGGGGATAGTAGTCATTACGGAACTGCGCCAGCACTGATTTTGGGTCTTCCTCTGTCTTGTATGTCACCTTTTTGCAAAAGGCATTTCCCTCATCGAATTCTTCCCTTACTACTTTGATAATGTCATCAGCGTGGCTGTCGTCTTTAGCAAAAATCAGCGTCTTAGGTACTTCCTGTCGGTTGGGAAATATCTCTGGTAACTTGTCACGAAATGCCCGGATGACATTGCGGATCTGACTGGGGTTGACTACCTTTCGATCAAGCTGCTTACCGGAGTAAGTCACCTCCTCATCTAGTTGCTCCCATCGCTGATTACGGGTTAGCTTCTCCGCTTTTCAACATACTCTTTGGCAATTAGACGGCTACCGTCTTTTGTAATTTCAGTTTCAATAATATAAGGAAGATATCCCACATTCACCCCATCAATTACTGCTTCTTCGTGAGTATATTCACTCACCACATTTTCGTTAAAGAAGCCGAATGTCCGTTTATCAGGAGTTGCGGTTAGCCCAATTAAAAAGGCATCGAAGTAGTCAAGTACCTGCTTCCAGATGTTATAGATTGAGCGGTGGCACTCGTCGATCACAATGAAGTCAAAGAACTCTATCGGCAGCCGAGCGTTGTAGACCACAGGCATCGGAGCTTTTGGCTGAACCAGTTCGTTTGGGTTGTTTTCCTCCGCTTGTTCATCTAACTCTTCTCCTTTAAGAATGGAGTAAAGTCGCTGGATAGTAGAAATGCAAACTTGGCTATCAGTGGCAACATAGCTCGACTTTAATCGCTGCACTGCATAGAGTTCAGTAAACTTGCGGTTATCGTCATTCGGCGTGTAGGACATAAACTCCTGCTCCGCCTGTTCCCCAGATTCTTGGTATCTACTAATAAGATTCGTTGGGCTTTCGTTTAGCAAATTTTAATAGCCGATAGATAGAGGTAACTGCTGTGAAGGTCTTGCCGCTACCCGTTGCCATCTGAATCAAGGCACGGGGACGAGTCGCTTTAAAAGAATATCTAGATTATTGATAGCTTTAATTTGGCAGTCCCGTAACCCTCAGTGGGAAGGACTGGTAGCTCCAACAACTTTGCTCTGAGCGACTTATCCTGTTTTAACCAGGCTTGAAACGTTTCCGGACGGTGGAATGAAAAGACTGGACGGGAACGAGGTTTGGGGTCGCGGCGATCAGTGAAGTGGGTCACCACCCCGGTACTTTCATAGATGAACGGTAATGGTTTGTTATTGAGATACTTAAGCTTGCTATTGGCATACTCTGTAGACTGTTCCTCAACAATGGTCAAACGATGCCCTTCACCCTCTCGTTTGGCTTCGATAATACCAATTGATTGCCGTTCCACAAACAGCACATAATCAGCAGTCCCAGCATCGGTCTGATATTCCCGAACAGCAACACCTAGTCCTGCATTTAAGTTGATTTTGTTCTTTGGCTGGATAATCCAACCTGCTTGGGTTAAGAGACTATCAATGGAATCGCGTGCCTTTTGTTCAGGAGTTTGATTTGCTGATGCCATAGTTAAACTCTTAATCTTTAGTAAGAAAATACCCTTCCGGCAAGTCTGCGCCACGACCATTCTGTTTCATCAGTCATCCAGGGTAGGCATACCTAGTAAAATATTTCAGCTTGCAGATGGATTGTAAAGCCTAGAGGATTGCGATAAAGCGATCGCGCTCATGCCCATATCTTACAAACGCCACCAAAACACAAAATCTGGATAGATTGATAAGTTAAGTATAGAAGCCATTAACTTCAGTCTATGTCACAGCCTACCCCTGCCCCAAGCGAGGAAAATCTCAGTAACCTTAAGACCAAGGTTGGAACCAAGAACAAGGGCAAGCTCCCTGGGAAAATTGTAATTAGGCTGGGAAAGTTCGTCTGGACGACCCTCTGGCACTTGATGATGTCGAAGCTTGCGCCGCGCAATTCCACAGGAGAGTATGTTCGTCCCAGCAGTGAGTTCAGAAGCTTTGTTGGCACACCAGAAAACCCGTACCAACCAGCCGCAGGACGCTACCACCTCTATGTCGGACTTGGATGCCCTTGGGCGCATCGGACTCTCGTTGTTCGCGCCCTCAAAGGACTCGAAGATGCCATCTCAGTGTCTATCGCATCGCCTTCAACAGCTGAGGGAATCTGGGTACTCGACCAAGAATCAGAGGGTTGCCGCACTCTACCGGAGTTGTATGAATGAGTTAGCCAAACCAGGTTATAGCGGACGTTGTACGGTTCCTGTGCTGTGGGACAAACAGACGCAGGCGATCGTCAACAACGAAAGTGCAGAGATTATTGTTATGCTCAATTCAGAGTTTAATCAGTTTGCCCACCTCAAGTTGGATCTCTACCCAGAAGAACTGCGGCAGCTAATTGACCAGTGGAATGAAAAAATTTATCACGCTGTAAATAACGGCGTATATCGCTGTGGCTTTGCTCAGACGCAAGCAGCTTATGATCAAGCCTGTAATGAACTGTTCGTCGCCTTAGATGAGATTGATACTGCCTTGGAGACAAATCGATACCTTTGTGGAGACGAGGTAACGCTCGCAGATGTGCGTCTGTTTACTACGTTATTCCGCTTTGATGAGGTGTACTACGGGCTATTCAAGTGTAACCGCCGCAGAATTCAGGACTATAAGAACCTGGGTGCTTACTTGCGTGACCTGTACCAGCTACCTGGAGTTGCGGATACTTGCGACTGGGAGACTGTGAAGCGAGACTACTACGGCAGCCTGTTTCCACTTAATCCAGGCGGTATTATCCCTATTGGTTCTGATGTGGCAACTCTCCTTGAACCGCATAATCGTAGCCTCGGCAAAGAGTCAGTCATTTTGTAGGTGTTAGCAAGCTCAGGTGTTACGGCTTACAGTCTTGCAGCACTAATGGCAGCTCCGATTAGTCCTACTTTCGGGTTCAGGACAATATGCACAGGCACTTGTTTCAGCAGTGGACTGATACGACCTTTGTCAGTGAAGGTACGCAAGAAACTTCCCTCTTGGAGCAACGATAGATTTTTGGCGGCGATGCCACCAGCAACGTAAAGACCACCATAGGGTAAAAGTTTGAGGGCAAGATTACCAGCTTCAGCACCGTAGGCTTCTATAAATAGCTGCATAGTTTGCTCACTCAAGCGATCGCGCTTTTCCAAGGCAGCTGTTGCGATAATAGCAGCTGGATCAACGGTTTTCTCACTCTGCCCAATTTCTTGTTCCCAAGTTTTAACTATTTGCGCCACATCTGCTGATTCAGTAGCAATCCGACGGTCTCGTAAAAACTGATAAATAGCTACAATACCTTGACCAGAAACAACACGCTCAACTGAAACTCGTTGGATATTGTGTTTATCTCGCAGATACTTCAACAGATCAAATTCCAACTCCGAACGGGGTGCAAAGTCAGCGTGTCCGCCTTCAGAACTAAAGACTTGATAATTGTCTCCTTGCTGGATTAAAAACCCTTGTCCTAGTCCAGTACCAGCACCAATTACAGCAATAGGGGCAGACAATTGCTGTCCAGCTTGTAAGGTGGATAAATCTGCTGGCTCTAAACCTAAAACACCGTAGCCAACGGCGGCAAAGTCGTTAATCAAGGAAATGCTAGTGATTCCTAATTCTTGCTCCAGGCGTTTAGAATCGAGAAACCAAGTTAAATTAGTTAGCTTGGCAGTATTGTTAACAACTGGACCGGCGATCGCAAAACAAGCTTTTTCAGGCGTAGCGGTCTTAGCTGTTGCTAAAAATTGCTGCACCATCGGCACCAAATCAGGAAAGTCACGGCTGGGGTAGCGTTCCTCAGATAAAGTCTGCAATCCCGTCTTTAAGGTTTCAACGAGTCGCAGAATAGTTTTCGTGCCGCCAATATCGCCTGCCAGTAGTAATGTCATACTCCTAGTTAAACCGGATTACTTCTTCTATTTCACTCAGGTGGGAAGTATCCCCATATAATTCCAACAACCAGTCTGGGTCTTGGCGCACAACTTTAACCAAACAACACAAAGAAGCCTTGACTTGGTTTTTGGCTATTTCACCAACTAACCCCATTGTTGCCCCTAGTACCGATGCCCCATGACCCATTAGGAGAATATCATCTGGCAGAAATTCCTCTGCGAGAAGTCTTGCTGTTTTCCCTGACCTTGACAATGCTTGTTCATAGGTTTCAGGATATTCAGCGATAACACGAGAAGTATAGCTAGTGTCAATCCTCGGAAATATCTCAGTTAATGCTTCAATTGACATTTTTTCTGGCATTGCTGTCATCCACACAGGATTGAGCCATTCGCTTAACCCAGATTCAAGTTTAATTGGTAGCTCTAAAGCTTCCGCAATTTGGTTCGCGGTTTGCACTGTCCGCAAAAAGGGTGAAGCAAATATATGGGTAATATTTTCTCTCTTCAAGCGTTGCCCCAATTGGTATGCCTGGACTACGCCATCATCAGATAATGGTGGATCGTAGCGTCGCTCGGCTGTGTTGAACCATTCAGGGTTAACAAAGTCGATCCGGTTTCCATGTCGGGCAATCCAAATAATTTGGCTCATGCGATGAGATACCTGGCGAATAAATTTGAGACTTGATAAATAAACACCTACACTGACTGCCAATTTAATATACTTTGATACTTATAAAAAAGACTAGACGCGATCGCTTCAAGGGCAATAAAAGAACTATTGGTAACGAAGCATCGGGAGAATTACTACTACAATTGACCAAGCTCCTCCAAAGAAATTGATTAACACTAGTACTGCGATCATAACTGCCGTTGCGATCGCCCCCAAATCATTCATTAGGGGTCAAACCTAATATCCGTTTGATGTGGCGCAATGCTTTCAAGAAGTTTAGCTAGCACCACTATTTTGGTATAGCGAGTGCCGACATTTAGGTAGGTAGCAGGATTTAATTTAAAGCAGCACTAAAGCTTGCCATAATCTATAACAGCTAAGCAGGAGTAGTAGTTGATGGCTAAACGAATTGGTACCAAACGGCACCGGAGACAATTCATTCGTTGGTTGCTGCAAGAAGATGGACAAGGAAAGGAAGGACCCTATGGCAAGGAAGAAGCGCACCAAACACATTCTTGGTGGCAGGTGATGTGCCTTACGGGTGTAGATTATTTCTCGACACTTGGCTATCAACCTGGGATTGCAGCACTAGCAGCAGGCGCACTCTCTCCGATAGCTACCCTAATTTTGGTTCTGCTGACACTTTTTGGCGCATTGCCAATCTATCGTCGTGTTTCGGCAATTAGTCCTCATGGTGAAGGATCAATCGCCATGCTCGAACATCTCCTCTCTTGGTGGCAGGGTAAGCTACTTGTACTTTGTCTACTTGGCTTTGTCGCAACCGACTTTATCATCACGATTACTCTCTCGGCTGCTGATGCAACGGCACACATTATCGAAAATCCTTTAGTGCCAGAGTTTCTGCACGCTCAGGCGATCACCATTACCCTCGTATTAGTGACATTGCTGAGTGCAGTGTTTCTCAAAGGTTTTCGCGAAGCGGTTGGTATAGCAGTCTTTTTAGTTGGTGTCTACCTGCTGTTGAACATAGTCACCATTGGTGTCAGCGGATATCAGATCCTAAATAATCCATCTGTAATTACCAACTGGCAAACTGCTTTATTTGCAACCCATGCCAATCCTTTAACTATGGTCGCTGTCAGCGCTCTGCTATTTCAAAATTAGCACTGGGGTTATCCGGTTTTGAGACTGGCGTAGCCGTCATGCCACTAGTACGGGTAAAAGCAGTGATACGGAGGAACATCCTCAGGGCGCATTCAAAATACCCATAAGTTGCTTGCTGCTGCGGCAGTAATTATGAGCTTCTTCTTAATTGCTAGTAGTTTGGTAACAACTTTATTAATTCCAGTAGCAGAGTTTCAAACTGGGGGCAAGCAAATGGACGCGCTCTGGCGTACCTAGCTCATTTCTATCTGGGCGATGGCTTTGGTACAATTTACGACTTAAGCACAATTTCTATCCTCTGGTTTGCGGGTGCATCGGCAATGGCAGGGCTGCTCAATATTGTCCCTCGCTATCTGCCGCGCTATGGTATGGCACCCTAACTGGACGCAATCAACACGACCTTTGGTATTAGTGTTTACGGCGATCGCCTTTGCAGTCACAATTCTTTTTAAAGCAGATGTAGAAGCTCAGGGTGGAGCTTATGCAACAGGTGTTTTGGTATTGATGAGTTCAGCTGCGTTTGCAGTTACCCTAGCAGCCCGCCGCCGAGGAGAAACAAGCAACATTTACCTTTGCCACGATTACATTAGTATTTATATATACCACTATTACAAATATCATCGAGAGACCGGATGGGATCAGAATTGCTGCCTTCTTCATCGGTACAATCATTGCCACCTCGCTTTTCTCCCGCGTTTGGCGTTCAACTGAGTTGCGGGCAGGGCTAATTGAAATCGATGAAACTGCCCAGCGCTTTATTGCTGAAGAGTCACAAAGTCAGGACAGGATACGGCTGATTGCGAATCGATTGCATGAGGGTAGTGAGCGAGAATATTTCTTGAAAGAGAAAGAAGTCCGCGAAGATAACCACATTCCCCCAACAGATTCAATCTTGTTCCTAGAAATTAAAGTATCGGATGCGTCGGAGTTTGCCGACATTATTCGAGTCAAAGGAGTACAAGTTGGTAACTATCGCATCCTGCGCTCTCAAAGTGCTGCCGTACCGAATGCGATCGCCGCCATCCTTTTGGATATCCGAGATCGCACAGGTAAACTGCCGCACGCCTACTTCGGCTGGGCAGAAGGTAACCCAATCCAGTATTTGCTGCGCTTCATCCTGTTCGGCGAAGGAGATATTGCTGTTGTTACCCGTGAGGTGCTGCGTAAGGCAGAGAGAACCCTGAGCGTCGTCCCGGCATTCATGTCGGAGGCTAAGGTACTGAAGACAAGTCGATTTAAACTATCTAAAGTAAACGCAGCTGACCCTCTGTAGTACCCAACAAGTGATGCTCAGTACCTGACTCCTCGCTAATAGCAGGATCAAGCCACGCTTCTGTTTCAGATGCTAATAATCTGTGTGCTGCCTCCAGCATTTGGGTAGATATCTCCTTGAGGTCTTCTCGATTGTCCAAATAAGTTTTCAATGCTTCCATTGGGTCAATGCTGCTACTTGCCCCCAGTTCAGGTAAGCGCGGTCGAGCTAGTTGGCTAACTAATTCCGGCTGAATTGTGTGTATGTGTGAGCTTTACTTAAGGCATGGTGCAGCGGCGCACTATCAATTTGATCCATTTGCTCGGAGCGGAGTTTGTAAATCAGCCGGACTACAGCATCAAGGATATCCTTTTTAGCGATCGCTTGCAGCACAGCCTGTTGCGGGTCATCTGCACTCCTGACATCGACGTTAATTGTGCAGAATGGACGGACTGGTAGAGGACAGAACTCCCATTGAGCTTTGCCTCGCTCCAACTCAATCATTACGTAGCCTTTATCTTCCTTTTCTTCACTAAAATCAACCCGCTCAATGCTACCTGGGTAGATAATCGGCGGGTCATTAGATTTGTTAAGGTTCTGGTGGCGGTGGACATGACCCAACGCTACATAGTCAAAGCAAGGACGAGTTAGCAAAGATAGGGGAATGGTAAAGCCTTTTCCTACTGCCAAAAGACGCTCGGCTCCGTAAAAAGCATTGTCGAGCATTAAGTGACCCAACAGCACAGTTGGCACACTAGGGTCAAGGCGGCGGATTTCGCCTTCCATTGCAACTCGGAGGCGGTCAATCAACAGCAAATTGACATCAGCAAGCGATAAACCTTCTGTTTCCGGGCGCGTCAGCAGCGTAGAGCGAGTCAGCCAGGGAAGCGTAATCACTTGGACAGAACCACTACGGGTTTGGATGTTGTGGGTAGTAAAGCGATCGCCCACGACAAATCCTGGGCACTCCCCAAGGTGCGGTAAATACACAAACTTGCTCCTCCCGTTCCTTGCGAATGCTGGTCATGGTTCCCTACCAGCAACACTGTGGGAATTTGGGCATCTACCAAGCGGCGAAACTGGCTGGCAAACTTTTCCTGCACAAACGGCGGCGGCGTAGCATCGGGAAAGGCATCACCGCCAAACAAGACGAGATCAACTGGTTCTGCCAGTGCTCGATCAATACAACTTGATAATGTATTGACAAAATCCTCCAATCGTGTATTTAAACCTGTTTCTGGATTAATTCTTCCGTGGGAGAAACCGCTCCCCATATGGATATCAGATAGATGGAGGATTTTAATCATGTTAATTAGGAGACAGGAGTTAGAAGGCAGAATTCAGAAGGAAGTATGGTAAGCATCCAGTAACTTACTGACTTCATCAAGTTGAGATATCAACTCAAGAGTATCGCCGTATCCAAGGTCTTTCGCCAAGATTAGATAGTAGCGACATTCTTCTAAAGAACCTTGGGCAATATTCATAAATCGCGCTTTATCAGGTTTGGTCTTTTTCTTAAATCCTTCTGCTATGTTTGCGGGAGTAGAAATTGCTGCTCTCTAAACTGAGAAGTTAACCCGTACATCTCTGTTTTAGGAAATTGCTCACTAAACCTATATACAGCTAAAACAAATTGATGCTTTTTTTTTGCCAGACAACCAAATCTTGAAAGTTCTTCGCTGCTACTCTTAGCATTCTATCTCCTATCTCCTATCTCCTATCTCCTATCTCCTGTCTCCTGTCTCCTGTCTCCTGTCTCCTGTCTCCTGTCTCCTGTCTCCTGTCTCCTGTCTCCTGTCTCCTGTGTCTCCTCTAGATATGAATCCCACATTCAAGTTTGCCAGTTCCCCGCCAGCGACCTGCGCGTTCATCTTCACCTGCTTCTACTGGTGTGGTAATTGGTTCATCACCAATGCTGGCATAGCCTTGGTCGTGCAGGGGATTATAGATCATGTCATGCTTGAACACATAAGTCCAAGTTTCTTTGCGTGTCCAACTAGCTAAAGGATTAACTTTAAGTCGCTGCTTGTTATCTAGTTCAAACACTGGCATAATAGCGCGGTTAATGGCTTGGTCGCGACGACGACCGGTAATCCAGGCAATAGTATTTAGTTCTGTTAAACCGCGTTGTAAGGGTTCAACTTTGGTAAGTTGGTGAAACTGAGCAATGTCTTTATCCCAGAGCGCTTCCCCGTATTGAGCAGCAAAGGCTTCACGGGAGTTTAGGTCGGGAATCTTGTAAGTTTTAAGATCTAAGTTGTAAATTTCCTTAGCTTTGGCAACTAACTCTAAAGTTTGGGGAAAGTGGTGCAGTGTGTCGAGAAACAATACTGGGACTGGGTGCTTGAGGGCGCGGTAGAGAATATCAGTAATCAGTAAATCATCGACATTAAAGGCGCTAGTTTGCACTAATCCGTCTAGAATATGCTCAACACACCATGCCAGAATCTCTCTCGGATGGGCAGTATCAAATCTTTGGTTTAGTTGCTCCAAATCAAAATTAGCAGTTTGGTTTGGAGATTCTGTGGAAAGGCTCATGGTTAATTGTGTTAATACTTCTACATCTTCTAACAATAACAATATCGAAATATGTTACTGCTTGGAGTTTTATGGGTTAGCTCCTACATTGAAACTAAGGTGATATAAATCTCCACTACCCTTAATCCCCAAAGAAAACCTAGCACCCTTCCTACTTAGCTATTAGTAAAATGCGCTTAATCTTGTACAGCAAACCTGGTTGCCATTTGTGCGAGGGGTTGCAAGAAAAATTAGAACAAGTTCAAGGTCTGAGCTTTGAGCTTGAAGTTAGAAACATCACTACCCGCGAAGATTGGTTCCAAGCATATCAATACGAAGTACCTGTTGTTTGTCAAAACGTTGCTGGTAGAGAAGAACAACTGCCTCGTCCTTCTCCCCGCGCCACAGTCCAGCAATTGGAGCAAATGCTACAGAAATATTTAGCAACTGATGATTCACAATAAGCGTGTGTGAGTAAATAAGATGAAATTGCGCGAGTTGTTGGCAAAAAAATTGATCTAGTTGAGTTGCCTAATCATCCAGCAATAGATGCTGAAGTAAAAGGGTTAACAACTAATTCCCATGCTTGTCAACCAGGAGATTTATTTATCGGAATGCCAGGAACGCGGGTAGATGGTGGAGAGTTTTGGCAAAGTGCGATCGCCCAAGGTGCTATTGCCGCCCTCGTCTCACCCCACGCTGCCGAGAAAGTGGGGGAAGACTTGGGGACTTGGGGAAAGCCTTGTGTCATTCCAGTTGCCGATATGATCCAAGCTTGTGCAGAAGTTGCAGCCGCTTTTTATGACTACCCAGCCCGAAAATTAAAACTAATTGGCGTTACTGGTACAAATGGGAAAACTACAACTACCCATTTAATCGAATTTTTTCTCACTCATGCTCAGTTGCCTACAGCCCTAATGGGGACTTTGTACACTCGTTGGACAGGCTTTGAGCAAACAGCCTTCCACACACTACTCCTTTTGCCCCCAACTGCAATCCCAACTAGCAGCAGCGCTTCAATCTGGATGTCAGGTAGCAGCAATGGAAGTTAGTTCTCACGCCTTGGCACAGGGACGCATTAAGGCTTGTTTGTTTGAAGTAGCGGTGTTTACAAATCTGACTCAGGATCATTTAGACTTTCATCGTGATATGGAAGACTACTTTGCTGCGAAAGCCTTGTTATTTAATCCTGATTACCTCCAAGGACGGGCAATTATTAATGCCGACGATCCTTATGGGCAGAGGTTAATTGGGCAAATCCCCAAAGAGCAGGTATGGTGCTACAGTGTCCAAGAGCCAAGTGATTTGTGGACGAGTGACTTAAGTTACGCGCCAACTGGAGTCAGCGGAGTGCTGCATACGCCCAAAGGTGAAGTTGGCTTCCGATCGCCTCTGGTGGGTCAGTACAACCTAGCAAATCTGCTAGCAGCGGTGGGAGCAGTTTTACATTTAGGAATTGATTTACAGTTAATTGTTTCCTCCCTATCACAATTTCCCCGGAGTGCCTGGGCGGATGGAACGGGTGCAAAATAGTTCCAATCAAGATATAAGTGTGATTGTAGATTATGCTCACACGCCAGATAGCTTAGAAAATTTACTCAAAGCAGCGCGACCTTTTATTCCGGGAAAGCTAATTTGTGTGTTTGGTTGCGGCGGCGATCGCGATCGCACTAAGCGCCCCAAAATGGGTGCAATTGCGTCCCAGCTTGCAGACAAAGTTGTTGTTACTTCCGATAACCCGCGCACGGAAGATCCAACAATCATTTTGCAAGATATTCTGGCTGGAATACCGCCTCAAGTGCCAGCAGAAGTTATTGGCGATCGCGCTACCGCGATTCGTACTGCTATTTTGCAAGCTCAACCCGGAGATGGAGTCTTGATTGCGGGTAAAGGTCATGAAGATTACCAAATTCTCGGAACCGAAAAAATCCACTTCGACGATCGCGAACAAGCTCAATCTGCCTTAAGTGAAAGACACAACTAAGTAAGCTGATAGTGCAACGGTAGTTCTCCCCCCTGCCCCCCTGCTCCCCTGCCCCCCTGCTCCCCCCGCTCCCCATTTATGGATTTCTCTCTTTATGATTTAGCTGTTAGCGTCAAGCAGCCGCTACAACCTTTAGCGGTTAGTGCTACAACTCTGTTGTCCCTAGTTGTGTCTTTAATTGACTTGTTGGTTGAGCAAAAGATTTCTGCTACGCTTTGGGTAAAGTTGCCACCTGAAGAAAGTTGGCAAGCAGAAATTCGGCGCTACCACGAGCAAGTGGGCGTACCTCATACCATTTACACTTGCAATATTTATCCAGAGAACCCACAAGTCACAACTAAAGGTGAGTCAACTCAGGAGCAATCAACAGCTGGTAATCCTGTAGTGTCGATTCCGCTAGCAGCAGATAGCCAACTGAAACGAGAATACTTTTTGTTAGTTTTGTCGCCACAGTTTTGTGGGTTAATTTTGGCTCACAGAACCCCGATTAAGCGTAAGCAGGTGGATGCCACAATCAAAACCCCGCCGTTGTTACTTTTGAATTCTTTTGAGCAGTCAATAATTCAGCGAGTACTAGATGGCATTAAACAGGCTTTAACCTACAGCTTGTCACTTAACCCAGTAGCTCAAACGGCAGCACCGAATCAGATGCAGACTATACTTAGTGACTTGTTGACAAACTGGAACTTTAACTGTCCAGCTTGTAATCCGTTGCTAGTGGGTGAACTCTTAACCAAACAAATTCAGCACCAAGAGGAAATTCGGGGCAATATTAATGCGCGTCACGAAGTAACTGCAACCAAAGCTCTAGAGCTGCAAAATCAAGAATTGCTCAACACTTTAAACCTCAAGGATGATTTTGTAAACGAACTTTGCCAAGAACTCCGCACGCCTCTGGCACACATGAAAATGGCTCTGACCCTGCTGAATTCTCCTCAGCTGAAACTTAGCCAAAGACAACGTTATCTCCAGATGCTCAATAGCGAGTGCGATCGCCAAAATTCTCTAATTAATGGACTTTTGGATTTGATGCAGCTTGACCGCAGTACGGAACAGACGGTACAAGCGATCCGCCTGAGTGATGTTGTGCCTGGGGTAGTTAGCACATACCAGCCTTTAGCTCAAGAAAAAGGGATCATGCTGGCATATACAGTGCCGGAGGATCTACCTGCTGTTTCCTGTCCTAGTACCTGGCTAAAGCAAATTGTAATTAATCTCCTGCACAACAGCATTAAATTTACACTCAGTGGCGGTCAAGTTTGGGTGCGATCGCATCTTCAAGGTGATTATGTCCAATTAGAATTTCGCGACACTGGTATTGGCATTGCACACAGCGAGATTCCCAAAATTTTTGACCGCTTTTATCACATCCGTCCACCAGCCAGTGAAGATGTTGGCGGTGCTGGCTTGGGCTTAACAATTGTGCAGCAACTTTTGTTGCGTTGTAGTGGCTCAATTTCTGTCAAAAGTAAATTAGGAGAAGGTTCTAGCTTCAGGGTGCTATTACCTGTTGCCAGCCCTGACAATAAATTGTGAAGTAATAATTATTTTGTGATCACCGCTTGAGCGCCAAAGTTAGTCCATCGGCAATTGGCACAAGGCTTAGTGTCACGCGCTCGTCGTGGTGTAACTTTTTATTCAAACTACAAATTGCTAGGGTGCTTTTGTCTTGATCGGGCTTTGCAACTCGTCCAGACCATAAAACATTATCAATTGCAATTAAACCACCAGGACGTACCAACTGAAGTGATCGCTCATAATATTGCTCGTAATTCACCTTATCAGCATCAATGAAGGCAAAATCAAACGTCTCTGCCTGCCCGTCTGCTAATAACTGATCTAATGTGTCCAGCGCTGGGGCAAGCCGGAGATCGATTTTGTCAGCCACCCCAGCTAGTTGCCAATAATGACGAGCGACGCGAGTATATTCTTCACTTAGATCGCAAGCAACAATCTTACCATTGGCAGGCAGGGCTAGGGCAACCACTAGGGAACTATAACCAGTAAATACCCCGACTTCCAGCGTCTTTGTTGCTCCCAATAGCTGAACCAAGAGCGCCATAAATTGACCTTGCTCAGGAGCAATCTGCATCATAGCGTAGGGATAATGGGCAGTTTCTTGACGCAATTGCTGGAGAATTTCTGGCTCACGCACAGAGATAGATAACAGGTAATTATAGAGTTGGTTGTCGAGATTAAGGGTCTTTCTTGACATAATTTGGTTAGATTTAAGCGGCTCAAAGCTTATAGTATTGTTGAACAATGGGTATCCACTTCTAATTTAGGGGAAGCTTCCGTAGGAATGTTGCGGCTAATTTTTACAGCTATAGTACTTGTGCTACTAACAGCGTGTGGCATTGATGGACTGGAACCGAGTCACCAAATAGTACAACGGGCGATCACGCTTCAGGTTGAGCAAACTCAACAGCAATTGAGTCAACAGCTGGGTTTGAGTGTCAAGGGATGGGAAATCAACCGAGTGGCAGTAATGAAGCAAGAACCCTTAGTGGTTCAAGATTTATCCGCCTACCACATCCAGGGAACCTACAACGTTACTCTCAAGTTAGCAAAACGACGCGTAACTCAAGAACAAAACGAGTTTGATATTTATCTCCAACGTCAGAAAGAAGGTAAAACCTGGCGTTTGGCACTTCCCGCATCCACTTTTAAAGACACTGCCCCCATCTGGCGCACATACTTAATTCAGTAGCCGATTTTTTATCTTTTTAATAAATTTAAACAAACTGATGTGACACTTGCTAAATCAGCATAGCCAGTATCTCAAAATTGAATTATAAAATAGCTACTCAACTTAAAACCAATGTGAAGCTTGGCGAACCATCATCCGCTTCCTAATTACAGCAACAAACCCAAGCCAAGATTGAGGTAATACTTTTAGGAGGCATTTAATTTTATGTATCTTAGTTACCTCAGTTTTGGTTTTGGACTGGTGCTCCTATTACTGCTTGCTTTTGGGGGGCTACAATGGTTGCAAATTCCCACAGGTAGCTTCCTTGACTGGGTAATTGGAACCGCTAGTTTTGGCTGGCTTTTGGCAATTATTACCATCCCTTGGAATATCTATTTTGAAGCAAAGGAAGCTTTGGCAGAAGCAGAATTGTCAACTGAACGCGGAATTGCGGTTGATGATCAGCAAGTCGAGTACGTCAAAATCGTAGTCCAACGCTCAATATGGGTAGTAATCGCGCTGCATATCTTTTCTGCTGTTGGACTTTATATTTTAGCCGTTACAGGCATTAGTAATATTGGATATGTCAGTTCTAGTGCGGCTTTGCTATTAACTGTTTTACGCCCAGCTGTGCGAACCTATAAGTATTTTGCAGCGCGGCTAGCAATGATTCGGCAACAATTTAAGTATCCCCGCGAAGACGTTGTGGAACTGCGTAGCCGCTTGATGATGCTGGAGGAAACTGTAAAGCGCCTAGAAGAGCAACTAAATCCGGAAGATCCCCGTTCCTGGGTAGCTACTCAACAGCGCCAAGGGCAAGCACTCCGCAACGATTTAACTTCTGTTGCAGCCACCCAAGAAGAACAACCACCAACAAATCCAGCTGAACATGAGCGTTTAACCCCCGAAGCACGACAGGCTTTAGCCCAACTTTCAACTGACGGACAATTTCTCGATCACGTCCGCGAAATTATCCGCTTTTTCAAAACAGCTTAGTTCTGAACATCGCCCAACAATAGTAATAGACATTTACTCGCACCTCACCTTTGAAAATGCAAATTCCGCGCCTGCATCCAGACACAATTGAGCAAGTTAAACAACGAATTGACATCGTAGATGTGATCTCGGAACACGTTGTCTTACGCAAAGGTGGCAAGGGGTTTGTGGGCTTGTGTCCCTTCCACCAGGAAAAATCTCCCAGTTTCAGTGTTAGCCCTACTAAGCAGATGTATTACTGCTTTGGTTGCAATGCTTCTGGAGATGCAATTAAGTTCCTGATGGAATCGGGCAAGCGCTCGTTTAGTGAAGTAGTGCTAGATTTAGCGCGACGCTATCAGGTATCGGTACAAACTCTAGAACCAGAACAGCGGCAAGAATTACAGCGCCAGCTATCTTTACGAGAGCAACTTTATGAGATCGGAGCGATCGCAGCGCAGTTTTATCAGCACGCCTTACGCCAACCTCAAGGGCAAGTGGCTCTAAATTATCTGCAATCCTCACGCCAGTTGAGTATGGAGACAATACAGACGTTTGGGCTAGGCTATGCTCCGGCTGGGTGGGAAACTTTGTACCGCTACTTGGTGGAACAAAAACGCTACCCAGTGCAGCTACTACTCCAAGCGGGGTTAATTCGGCAACGGCAATCTGGGGAAGGCTATTATGATTACTTCCGCGATCGCTTGATCATTCCCATCGCTGATACCCAAGGGCGAGTAATTGGCTTTGGCGGCAGAACTTTAGGGGAAGAACAACCAAAATATCTCAACTCCCCAGAAACAGAGCTTTTTAGTAAAGGCAAAACTTTGTTTGCGCTTGATCAAGCTAAACCTGCAATTTCCCAACTCGATTCTGCTGTAGTAGTCGAGGGATATTTTGATGCAATTACTCTCCACGCTGCTGGAATTACTAATGTCGTTGCTTCCCTTGGCACTGCTCTGAGTTTGGAACAAGTCCGCCAATTATTACGCTATAGCGAATCTAAACAACTAATACTTAACTTTGATGCTGATGCAGCTGGAACTCAAGCAGCGCAACGGGCGATCGGCGAGATTGCCGAGCTTGCCTATCGAGGAGAAGTCCAGCTACGGATTCTTAACCTCCCCGAAGGTAAAGACGCTGATGAATACTTGCATACTTACACACCGGAACATTATCGAGAACTGCTAAAAGCTGCTCCTCTATGGCTCGATTGGCAGATTCAGCAAATTTTAGTGGATAAAGATCTAAAATCCGCAAGTCAGTTTCAGCAAGTAGCGCAACAGCTAGTAAAAGTACTAAAACAAATTAACAATAGTGATACCCGTAACCATTATCTTTGCCACTGTGCCGAACTACTAAGTTTGGGTGATGCGCGACTCGTACCATTGCGGGCGGAAAATCTTATGGCTCAAATTGCGCCGCTTAATCAGCGTCCGCACCCTAATGTGCAAAAGTATCGCAGTCGCACTCAATCTAATAGCACTACGAAATCCTTCCCAGCTGCTAGCGATCGCAGTCTTTTAGAACAGGCAGAAGCTTTATTATTGCGGATTTATCTCCATTGCCCTGAACATCGCTCCGCAGTTAGTGATGCTTTAAAAGAGCGAGATTTACAATTTAGCCTTTCCCATCATCGCTTTTTGTGGCGACAAATTTTAGCAGTAACGTCGTCTCAGAGCAACATTCAAAAAGTAACGCATCACCTTACCCCAACCGCGACTTCTTTAGATTTAATTTCCCGCTTGCAAGTCTGCTGCTTAGAGTCTGAAACTGAGATGACGCAAGTATCTCATCTGTTTCATGTGGATGAGAAGACGCAGCAGGATCTATTGCGGGCAACATACGTTATTCAAGCAGCAGCAGCTTGTATGGAACGGGTATTGTGTGAAAAACAGTATCGTCACTTTCTGGAATTGTGGCAGCAAACTGATCCAGAACAAGAGCCAGAGCGATCGCAGTTCTACTATCAGTCACTATATAAGGAACAGCGACGGCTGCAAAAACTAGACCGTCAGCGCCAATTTTCTCTGACTGACTTGATTTAGTAGGTACTAGCGAAAAATGTTTGGCAGTAAACTTGGGGCTTGCCAAAGTGCATAACAAATGAATCCAAAAAATAAAGTAATCAAAATAGTAACTCCATAGCTGACGCACATTAGTAAACCATCCGCTTCTAGCGTTGCAACCACAAACAGCAAAATCCCGACGGTGGGGATGGGATTCGTAAACGGAATCGGTGAAATTAGTAACACTGTGAGCCAAGCAATACAGATACCATTCAAGCGCCATACTTGCGGGCTTTGTGCCAGTTTAACTAAGCGGGGACGGGTAATTTTCTCTAATACCCGTGTAACCTTTTTCAGATTTCGTAAAAGTTTCAGCACAAACCAGTGGGGAAATTTGAAAGAGGCAATTTTTTTAGGTAGCCAAGGCGATCGCTTGCCTAAAGCCATCTGGATAGCGAGTAACAAGCAAGCCGATCCCAAAGGACCAGTTAATCCAGGTGGCATAGGAAACAAAAAAGGCAAAACCAGTAATCCAATTATTAAGCTAAAACCCCGTTCCGAAGTTTCTGCCATAATATCGGCTAAGGTTAGGGGTTGGTTGGCTAACCGTTCCAGCAGCAACTTAATATCTTGAGCAAATCTCAGGTGCATTGGATGTTAGCTATTGGTCGGTACAAAAACTGCTAAAGCTTGAGGAATGACGCGAAAATGGGCGGGGGTATGAGTTGTGATTTCCCCATCAGTATTAATTGGACGAGGTTTACGAGTATATACCTCAATTTCTTGACCGTGAAGGGAGCGGACGTTGGAGGAATTACTGTGTCGTCCTTGGCGCATCGCCGGAAGTATAGCGACGATTTGCCACCAGTGGCGCAACTCCAAGCTGTACAAGTCTAGCCTTTGGTCATCAATTGTTGCATCGTGAACCACCGTCATGCCACCCCCGTAATAGCGACCATTACCCACAGCAATTTGAACCGTTTTTACTGAAATTGATTTACCGTTGAGCCGAATTTTGGCACTGAAAGGTCGAGCTTGGAAAATTGCTTGCAAGGCAGTAATTGCGTAAGCAAAGATTCCCCAACGGCGCTTAATTTCCTTAGTAAGCATTTGCGTAATTTGGACACTCAACCCCATACTGGCAACGTTGAAAAAGTGCTTGCCATTCACCCAACCCAAGTCAATATGCTGAACATAACCCTTAGCAATAATTTCACAAGCTTGCGGTAGAGAGGTGGGAATTTTCAAAGTACGAGCGAGGTCATTGGCAGTTCCCAGTGGCAAGATCCCCAACGGCAACTGGGTATCAACCAAACCGTCTACTGCCGCATTCAGGGTGCCATCACCACCGCCAATAATCACTAGGTCAACCTGTTCTTTGTAGCGACGAATTATGTCAGGCAGATGTTGCGGATCTTCTGTGGGTTCCTCAATCAACTCCAAGCCTAGTTTCTGTAATTGGGCAATTGCTTGAGGTAGACTATTTTTGCCTTGACGGGCGTGATGATTCATTAACAGCAAGGCGCGGTGGCTCATGAGTCGTAACGTTTGAGTTGATACCTCGAATTATCTACTTAAATAATCGAACATAGCAAAAATGGCGGCCTACTGGCATCAGAATTCTAATTAGGTAATCACAATTCCTAATTGACCATCAATCTGCACCCGCTGACCATCTCGTAATAACTTAGTAGCATTATTAATATCCATCACTGCTGGAATGCCATACTCACGCGCGACGATCGCACCGTGAGAAAGCCGTCCCCCTACTTCGGCAATCAACCCTCCAGCCCTTGCCAATAGTGGCGCCCAGCCAGAATCTGTGTAAGGCACAACCAAAATTGTTTCTTTATCAATTTCTGGTACTGTTTGGAGATTTCGCAGCACCTTCACCCGCCCTGCAACTTGTCCAGGGCTTGCCCCAATTCCTTGTAGTACCTGATCTGAGGAGAGGGAAGCAGGAGCAGTGACGGGAATAGGGGGAGCATTACCGTAAACTAAGGATGGTACTGGATCTAGTTGACTATCTTGTAAAAGTTGCGATCGCCGCCGCTCCACCAATTGCCTCAAATCATTTATCAACGCTGCGTCAGAACCTGCAACAACACGCCGAATTTCATCAAACTCCAAAAAAAAGATATCTCCAGCCTGCGCCAGTAGCCCCGACTCTAACCAAACTTGCTCCAACGCGACAAAACACCAACGCAGATGAGCTAAAAGCTGACTATAAATTTCTGTTACCTGTCCCTTAAGATCGACTCGACGTTGGACTGCTCCTTTTTTTCCTTTGCTTCGCTGCGGCGGCTTCGCGTGTATGTTCCCCATTTCAGCCGTAACCAAAAACTGGATAAATACTTCCCGCGCTGACTGGGGATCTTCTTTCCAAGTAGGAACCGCAATATCAGTTCCCACCTCACTTAAGTAGCCATAACGTTCAATTATCTGGTCAAACTTAGCCAAAATTTTCCGTCCTTCTGGGCTTTGGGCTAGCTGTTCAAATGCCTCCTTAGCTCCTTGGGGTAATCTGGGTAACACTTGACGCGCCTCAGCAGCTAGAGAGGCAAGTAATCGCAACGAAGCTACTTCTGGAGCTTGACTATGATCAATTTCTGTGTCTTTCACGCGTAACACTGCCTGTCGCAGTGCAGCACTCAACGGAGCCAAAATACTGTAATAAGTTGCCCGCTTGAGTAACTCTAAAATTGCATCCACCTGGATAAGCAGCGCTTGCGGAGAGCCTGCTAATTGATTAGCTTTTAAGGCTGGGGCAAGCTGTTGGTAATCTCGCTTAAAGTCTTGTTCTAAACTCAATTCCCGACTTAATAACCGCAGCAACCCTGGCAGATTTTGCAGTGTGGAACTTAAAGGCGGTTTACTAAACTTCGCTCCCCTAGTCAAAAACTCCAAACTTTCAGGTGGTAGCCCCATCAGGTGGAAAGTCTGCCCTAAGAGAGAAGCATTAAAATAGGCACGGGAGTAGTGCAATGTAGCTGTTTGATTAAAATCTAAGCCGTGACGTACGCCTAGAACAACAGTAAAAATTTCTCCCCAAACTCCACATGTTAAAGGACGATTAATTGACCAAGTTAAGGGGCGAATTAGTCCGGGAATTACTTCTGCCGCAATCTTGCGCGTCCAAATCGGTAGTAGCGTTGTAATCGGACGCGATTGCAACAGCCACAGTGTTTGCCCGTCGTAAGTCCACTCAATATCCTGGGGAACGCCGTGATACTGGTTTTCTAGGTGTCGCGCTAAGAAGGCAACTTGCTGAATTAATGCCGCTGGTACGTCTCTGCCCTCGATTTCTAGCTCTAGTTCAGGCAATGCCCAAGACGGAGTAAATTGCGTATTTGCTAGAGAAAGGCGATACTGTTCTGGTGTCACCCGTCCAGAAACAACCTGCGTAGCACTTCTGGCAAAGCCTCAATCACAACATCACCTTGCTGACTAATTGGATCGCGGCTAAAGGCAACTCCGGAAAATACGCCGCGGACTTGGGTTTGAATCAGCACCGCGATCGCATCTTCATTAAGTTTAAGATCGCGGCGGTATTGCACAGCAGCTTTGGTTTATCGTAAGAAGCCTGACAGCGGGCGATCGCCTTCTGTAACTCCTCGCGGTTGGTAACATTTGCCAGTTTCATACTGCCCAGCAGCCGAGGCTTGCTCTGAATCTTCCATACTGCGGAAGAACGTACTACTAAAGGCGCTGTATCTGAGGGTTGGAGAAATGCAATTAATGGTTCCGGGTCATCTCCAGGGAAAAGCACCCACCCCATCGGTACTGGATACCCCCACTGCTTCAATTGAGATAAAGTAGCTGCCTTTTGACCTACTACTTGCCTCTAGCTGCTGATCTAAGGAGATGATTGCCTTGTCGCCACGAAAAAAGTTAAACACTTTTTGAGACTCTGCTGAGGCTGATTTATTTGGCAAATCCAAGTCATCAGGAATTTTTTTGTAAATCCAACCAAGCAATACAGCAAGAGCGATCGCTGCTGCAATTCTGGCATCGTCATGGGGGTGTAGTAGTGCGGTTATTAAAGGCAACAAAATCAATGCCCAGATCCGTCCTAGCTGCCTTTCACGCAAAATGGTAAAGCTAATGCCCCCAATCAAAAATACTAATAGTGCGACACGCCAGTCATGGAATAGAATGCCCCAAACAACATTTGTAGTTCCGGCTCCTTTACCTACCCAATATCGACCCATTACTAAGGCAATTGGGGCAATTATTTCCCACTCCGAGCCAGGGAGAAGAAGGTGCGAGCAAGGATTACAGCGGCAATTCCCTTAAAGCTTCCTGATAAAACTGCCAAAATTCCCGCCAGTTTCCCACCATGATAGAAGGCGGCTGAGACACTGATGTTACCAGTACCCAACTTAGCAAGTTGCCGCCCTGTAAGCGCATAGCTAATCCAGCCAATCAGTGGTAGTCCACCCAAAAGGGGACAGACAATAAAAATGGCGATCGCACCTTTCAAACTTGAAACATTAATTACCTTTAATTCCTTGCCATTAACTGCTACCCTCGTTTTAATTAGTCGCGTATGCTACTTGCAGCGCCCAAAAAATCAGAGCCGTAATTGAGCCTAATACCAGCACAGTCGAGATAGTAACTGCTTTTGGGCTATCAGCACCCTTAAATTTCATAATTCCCCGGTTTAAGTCGGACATAAATTAATAGTTCTCCTTTATGATGTTTGTAATCTTCGCTCTGATTTTAGTCTTTATATTTGCTGAGTCGCTAAAAATTCTTTAACCAGTAGATTAAACTCCTCTGGACGTTCCAGGTGCAGATGGTGACCGCAAAAATCAAAAACTCACAGAACCCCCGCCGCTGTGGAGCAAGATTACTGTTGTTGCCTCATGGGATGGGCATCTACTGCCTGTCCAGCCGTATTGATTTGACCAACCTTAATGTACCGGTTTTGAGGGATTTGTACAGACATTATTGCTACTATAAATTAGCTATAGCAATCTGATTTGTGGGATGGGCATCCTGCCTGTCCAGGCTAGAAGCCTGCACCACATTCATAAATGAAATAGGACTGCTATATGAAACTTATGCAGTAGAAAGTTTTTTCGGCTTAAAAAAGCCTAAGTTATTCAGTTAACTTAGGCTATTAGCTTGGATATCCTAGATACAGCTTTGCGCTGGACAAAAGCCCTCTTATTGAGCTTTATTTAGCAGTTACATTGAGATTGATGCGTAGGTTACTAGAACTAAATCGCTAGGACAGAAGTATTAAGCTGATGAAGATTTAGGTCTTGTTTTTCCCATGCCTGACCATCCAAAGCCATCTGCTCAATTAAACTTGCCAGTCGCAATGCTTTGAGTGCTTGTTCGCCACCTACTGACGGTTGATTGCCACCGCGTACACAGTTGACAAAATGCTCCAACTCAGCATGAAGCGGTTCAATATTGCTAGTATAAACTTTCTCAATTAAACCGTCTTGACGGTAAAGTACCTGACCATAATCCGTCATGCAATTGGCAGTTGTCTGGCGGTGAATTAGGATTTCATTATTGAGAAAATCTGCCTCAGTTAAAGAGTTTTTGCAATGAGCAGCAATCCGGCGGATTTTGCGGTGAGTCACCTTACTTGCAGTTAGTGTGGCAACAATGCCATTGGCAAAGCCCAATATAGCGGTCACATAGTCTAAATAACCAGAGTCGGCGGCGCGACTACCGCTAGCTGTTAATTTGACCACTGGTGCAGCAGCTAATTCCAAGAGCAGGTCAATGTCATGGATCATTAGATCTAGCACAACCGATACATCGTTCGCCCGCTGCGAATAAGGACTCATGCGATGGGCTTCTAGAGCTAGCAATTCTTCTGTTTTTAGCACTTTGCTAAGTTCTTGAAAAGCGGGGTTGAAGCGCTCAATGTGACCGACTTGCAGGATAGAGTGGGACTCCGCAGCCGCGTTTACTAATGACTCTGCTTCAGTAATACTGGCAGCAATTGGTTTTTCAATTAAAACATGAATGCCTGCCTGGAGACAGTTCATCCCGACAGCATGATGCAGGCGGGTGGGAACGGCAATACAGACTGCTTCCACATGAGGAAGCAGGTCGTGGTAGTCTTCAAAAAAACGCGCTCGGTATTTGCTGGCAGTATCCAGCCCTCGTTCGACATTGATATCTGCAACACCGACAAGATCAACATCTTTGAGTAAACTCAGTACGCGGGTATGATGTTGCCCCATGTTGCCTACCCCAATCACGCCAACACGGATTGGTTGCGGCTGGTTACGCTGCAAATGAGGGAGCGGTTGCCCCACTGACATACTATTTTGCACTCCTGTCTTCTCCTCCACCACCAAATGTAGAGACGCGTCTGGATCTGCGTCTGTAATTAATGTCCAGTTCAAAAGCAGTCTCAAATCATCCAGATGGTAGCATAGTGATTCTATTTATCAAGAATTTCAAAGTTTGTTTTAGGTTCCTGTAATTTGGTGTGTTTTTGACACGCTTAGTTGTTAGCCATTGTCGTTTAACGCTTCTGAAGCGCTTAGTTTAATGTGTCACTTTTTTGCCCGTCCATTAGATGGATGTTCTAACAGGGGTACAGACGAGAAAAAATGTTGATAAATTAATGGGGGTTTTAGGTGAAAGCAGTTATTTTATTGTCTGGGGGATTAGACTCGACGACGGTTTTATATCAAGCTAAATCTGAGGGGTGTGAGTGTTACGCCATCTCATTTGATTACCAACAACGGCATCGGCGGGAGCTAGAGTCAGCTACTACTTTAGCTCACTCAGTCGGTGTAGAACATCAGCTAATATCTTTCGACTTACGTGTCTTGGGCGGTTCGGCATTGACAGATATCAGTATTGATTTACCAGATGTTAGCGCAGCGCCTCCTGCGGAGGTTCGCTCTCTAGCTCAAATGTCTCAAATCCCTGTCACTTATGTCCCAGCCCGAAATACCATTTTTTTAAGCTTTGCCCTAGCTTATGCAGAAACAATCAGTGCAGAGCGTGTTTACATCGGTGTCAACGCCTTAGATTATTCTGGCTATCCAGATTGTCGCCCCGACTACATTCAAGCAATGCAAGAAGTTTTTAGACTGGGAACGAAACAGGGTCGAGAGGGACAGGCGATCGCCATTGTCGCGCCCTTGATTAACCTCAAAAAAACCGAGATTATCCAGCTAGGCAACAAGCTAGGAGTACCTTGGGAAAAAACTTGGTCTTGCTACGCTGGGTTAGATTTAGCTTGCGGTGTTTGTGATTCTTGTCGATTGCGGCTTCAGGCTTTTGCAGAATTAGGCATAAAAGATCCGCTTACCTATGCTGAGTAGCAAGGCAATCAGCTAGGTGGGCAACTGGATGATAAAGCTTGTCCAGCCGTCGTTGCTTTCAACTTGGATGGTTCCCCCCAACCGTTCAATAAGTTTCTGCACAAGGTTTAGTCCTAAGCCAGTACCGCCTTGTTTCCAGGGGTCAGCATTTGG
>JAUJND010000061.1 GCA_030446505.1 Chroococcidiopsidaceae cyanobacterium YX2bin18
GGATATGACATTTTTGCTAGCGCCGATATTGTCGGGAAGGATTCATATTTAATTGTAACCGTAAATATTTAGGCTCAATAGGGATTCCAGGGAGCTAAGTGAGAAGAGTCTCCAACAAGGCTCTCAGCAAGGCTTTGCCCCGCTTTTTGGTATTGTGGACAAACTCGAAAAAGCCTAAGTACAAGGGTAACTTTTCTTGAGAGATGCCTCGATGAGGACGCAGCCACGAACGCAATAGCGACCAAAATCCCTCCATCGTGTTGACATGCACCTCACAAAATCCATCACCATCCTCATCCCGCGCATACTCGCCTCGACCATGACCTGACTTTTCCCGTTAAGTCTTGAAAAGCTTACGGTTAAAGGATTTAAGAAAGAGCATGGCAGATACGGTAAAGTGATGAAAATTTGGTGCTAAAGGTGACAAGCAATGCTTACCTGGTGGGAGAAAAATTTTGCAACTTTAGAACTCGGCGATCGCCGATTGAATGAGCGCGCAATGTCAATCGGGTATGTTCTAAGTCTTGGATTCGGCAAAGCACTGTCAGAAGTTTTCAGTAGTGGAACAGCACTCAAGAGAGCCTATGAGTTTTTGCCAACCCAAAAGTGGAATTTTCCAGCGTGATAGAACCGCACTGTCAAATGACGGCGGAGAATGTTGCAGAACACAAAGTGGTGCTATGCGTTGGAGACACGACTTTTCTTGATTATGGCAGTATTGAGGCGAAAAAAGAAGGTTACGGTCCAATTGGTAAGGCAGGGAACGGTCTAGTATTGCACAGTGCTTTGGCTATAGAACCGCAGAATGGTCAATCCTTGGGCTTGTTATCGCAAAAACTGTGGAATCGGGAGCCAAAGGCAAAGCCACCACAAGATGAAACCCCAACGCAGAAAAAACAAAGACAAGCCGCAGCTCGTAAAAAAGCCCAAAACCGCCCGTTTGAACAAAAAGAATCGGGGCATAACAAGTAATGGAACAAAAAACGGCAATAAGCCATGTATATACATAGTCTCATCATGTATATACATGGTGGGAATATAGCAAAAGCCAATAAGAACTCGCCTGAAGCCAAACACTAAACCCCTTGTTTGTAAGCATTACAGGCTTATTACGGTTTTCTGCTCCGATGATTGTTGTACCCCGACTTGTTCAATTTAGACCTGCTAGGCTGATTTGTATTTGTAGTAGGGGCAGTTTTAGCAGTTTTATTCGAGTTATTAGAGTCACTAACTTCGCCAAACTTCGGTGACCAAAACACGCCACGAGCAAGGAAAAAAGCTACATCTTTGTGATCTTCTTGCCTTCTTTTTAAGGGATCTGAGCAACGAAGCATCTGATGAGGCTCATTTCCCTTGGTATATTTGTACAGTTCGAGCGGCTTTTGACACACAGGGCATGGATATTCGGTCAAGTTTTGTGGAGGTAGTGAGCCAATGGTTTCCGAATTTTTAGCATTCTTATTAACAGAGGTAGACGTATTGTTTACCGGACCGACTTGGTTGATTAGATTTGGCGGGTGAAGCTACTTTTTCAGGGCTGTTAGACTTGCCGACTTCACCATGAACGGGCGACCAAAATACTCCCTTAGAAGCAAAATAAACAGCCTGCTTATGGTCATCTTGCTTTCTTTTTACGGGATCTGAGCAACGAAGCATTTGTTTAAGTTCATTCCCCTTCTGGTATTCATATACTTCGAGTGGTTGAGCGCATACAGGACAGGGATACTCTGTAGCGGCTTGTGAATTAGAGCTTTCTTGGCAAGAAGTACCATCTGTGTTCTGCGGCAGCCGTTTTCTAGTGGCTGATCTTTCTGTTAAAGTTTCTTTAGCTCTGTGGTTTGAACTGTTAATGTTTCGGGCAGAATGTTCACTGGAGTAGGGCAATTCATATCCCTGTTGCTTATCTGACCAAAACATAGCTGTCCCGCAGCTAGAGTTCGAGCATTTGAGGAAGTGGTCAGTTTGCAGCTTTTTAGAGTTACAAAAAATCTTCTGCATCAGCCATTCGCACTTCGGGCAGTGGATATCTGTCAAAGTTGCTTGTTGCCTGCTGCCACTCGAAGTCTTACTGCCGTTTGAACTAACACTAGAGGTTGTTCCTAGAGATTTATAAGCAGCTTCGAGCGCTGGTGCAAAGTAAGTCTGATTCCAGTTAATGAGGTACTTCTCCCAGTTTTGTTTCCCCGAAGCGATCGCATCCAGTTGGGCTTCCATTTGAGCGGTAAACTCAGGCTCGATCATCTTAGGTAGCGTCTTACCCAAAAAGTCGTCAACTTCCATGCCCAGTTGAGTAGGTTGCAAACATCCTTTTAGCAAGATGGCATACTCGCGCTCGCGCAGTACCTTGACGGTGGGTGCGTAAGTCGAGGGTCTGCCAATGCCCTTTTTCTCCATCACCTGCACTAGCTTTGGTTCCGTGTATCGGGGTGGTGGCTGTGTTTGCTTCTTCTCAGAACCAGCATCCTTGAGCCTTAGTATTTGCTGCTGCTTTACTGTAGGAAGCTGTGAATCCTTTGATAAATCATTCCAGTAGCGCGTGTAACCAGCAAATGCTACTACTTGACCTCGTGCTTGCCAGAATGCTGTCCCCGACTGCGTAACAATCCGTGTTTTCTGCAACTGGGCATTTTTACACTGCGAGGCGATCGCTCTACACCAGATCAGGCTATATAGTTTTGCCTCATCCTCACTCAGCTTTGCTCTTAGACTGTCAGGAGTATTGTTTACATGAGTTGGTCGAATTGCTTCATGTGCTTCTTGGGCGCTAGATGAGCTTTTTTGGGTAGCAATGCGCTCCGGCACATTCTGAGGATCATGAGTAAGTAACCATTGCCGTGCATCCAAGCAGTAGTCCTCTGACAAAGCAACTGAGTCTGTTCGCATATAGGTAATATGACCAGACTCATACAAGCTCTGAGCCAGCTTCATCGTTTTTTCTGAGCCATACTTCAGCCTTGAGCCAGCTGCTTGTTGTAGGCTTGATGTTATAAACGGTGCGGGCGGCTTACGAGTTGTGGTGGTAGCGTCCACAGAGACAACATGGTGAGGATTTGACTTTGCTTGAGCTACTAAAGAGTCAGCTTGAGCTTGAGACAGGACTCTTACTGACTCAACTTGCTTATCTTTTGAATTAGTGGCATCATCACTTCTATCGGCTCCTTTTTCTTTGTCGGCATCTGGGCTTACCGTAGTACCAGCGTAGTAAGCCCGGAATCCCTCATAGTCTACGTAGACGCTCCAGTAATCTTGCGGTACAAAGGCTTGGATCTCTCTTTCCCTTTGACAGAGTATATGGAGAGTAGCACTTTGCACCCGCCCCATTGACTTAGCGCCATTATTTAGTTTCCACAGAAGGGGAGAACCCTTGAATCCTACTAGCTTGTCAAGCGTATCTCGGCAGCGACCAGCAGCAACCAGATTCATATTCAAAGAACGCGGATGTGAGATCGCATTCCGAACTGCTTTTTCGGTAATTTCGGAATAAGTGACTCTTCGAGGGCTTTTAAGACGTAGCTGCTGGGCTAAGTGCCAGCCGATTGTCTCGCCTTCACGGTCGGGGTCAGTAGCAATATAGATTTCTGAGGCAAGTTTTACCGCTTCTCGCAGATCTTTGAGAACTTGTTTACCTCGTGTACCTCTGGGTACATAGCGACAATCAATGCGGTTTTGTTGAGAATCTAAGGTAAAACCTAAAGAGTCCTCCCCATCGTTCGCTAACTCAACTACATGACCCATAGTAGCTTTGATATTCCACCCAGAACCAAGAATTGATTTGAGCTTCTTTAGCTTTCCGGCACTTTCTATTAGTAATAGCTTCACTATTGATTCTAATTTTGATTGTGAGTGGAAGCATAACTTTTCCGTGACGAGGTGCTTATACATCCACTCACGGAAACTTATGGTTTTAGTCTTATTTGATGCTGCAAGTTAACTTTTTATTGTAAGCAATCTTCAGGCTGCTTGGGAAAGCACAAGTTGTGAACAGGATAATTTTTATCTACTTTTTGGAAAAGCTGATCGATTCCTTGAACTCCATTTTCTTGTCCCCGTTGCTGATAGAAACTTTTAGCTTTGTTATAGTCATCAACCGCTTGTTGGTAGAGAGAGTTAGCGTTTTGACCCTCTTGAAATGCCTCAGCACTTAAGGTTGCTGCTTTCTGATAATCCTGACGCATTTGATGATGACGAGCAAAGTTTTGATTCGTTTTATTAGATAACTTCTCTTGATAGTATTGTTGGATATTTAGCTTACCCCGTCCCAAGTAAGCTTCAACAAGCTCCGGTTTCATAGAAATTGCTTTTTTGTAAGCTTCTCGTGCCTCTTCCCGGTCTGTAGAAGGGCGTTGAGCAAACTCAACGAATTCCTCAGCAGTTTTAGGCTCTGGCGGACTTCCAGAAGAAAACAAAATGCCGAAAACGCCTATCCCAATGGTTCCTAGCAACAGGGAGCCAGGATTCTTGAGCATGATGAACATATGAATTCTTTGATAGTCCCATGCACTTAGTGGCATTGTTTTTGCTCCTTATCGAATTTTAAAACTACATCATTTCAGCAAACTGTTCTGCCTCTGCTTTTAATTTATCTTCAACTTCTGTTTCGTTCTCAAGAGAAGCATCACTTCTAGGAAACATAGAGTCTACAGCTTGATATCGAATTTTTAGATGTTCAGTAGTAACTACTTCTTGAGAGCTACGTGCGCTCAACTTAGTCTTGATAGGTTCCCACATAGTTCTACTTCGTTTCTCGTATCTTTTTATTTCCGCTTTGGAGAATTTGATTTTTTGCTTAATTGGGACGAAAGACTCTCCTTCACTATGAAAACCAGGGCTGATCAACACAAACCGACCTCTAGGAAGCTTGAGAAACTGGCTGGCTTCAAGTAGTTTAACCGTGCGCTCTTGGTCGGAGTTATTTGTGCTTGCCTTACCACCACTACGACCGCGAGACTTCTGTTTATAACGAATTTCCTGCTCTCCTAAAAAATCGCTAAACAGCCGCGCTGAATCAAGTTCTTGAGGGTTGAAGATAGCTTTAGTCGCGCAAGCGCCAAGAATATCTCGTGCTAATTCCTTACCGTAAGCCTTCTCCAGTTGCACTATATTTTGAAACCCCAGTAAACAAACAAGTCCATCTTCGCGGCTTTCATTAATCCAGAAATAGAGCGAGGGTAGATAGAAGGTTCTAACTTCATCAAGCGCTAGAATCAGTGGATCTTGGCGAGGTCTAGCAACATTCCGGTTGACAATCATATGGACGATAGTAGCAAGCAGCGCTCCAATCACGTTGCGCTTTTCCCGGTCGAGTCCTAAGATAAGCAACTGTTTTCCCTTGAGGTCGAGCGGTATAGTCGTTTTACCGCAGAAAGCGCCTAACAACTCTGCCTTCATAAACTTGCTAAAGATGTTGTTAGCCGTGCCAATAATTGAGGAAACAGTACGTTCTGAATTAGCTACAGATAGCAATTGACCAAAGCTAGCGTATACCCAAGGATCAAGCTCTTGTTGTTTAGCCATGATCCGCTTAGGTAGATCTTCCAGACTTAACAATGCTTGGCAAGTCATCAGGTCTGGGTACTGCATTCCCTTAGCTAACATTAGAATTGCTTCAATCAGCTGGTCGCCAGCATCAGTGAAGAACTGGTCCCCAGATGATTGATTGTTCATCTTAAAGTTCCTGTTTAAAACTTCAGCAATCTCACGCGCCATCAAAGAGTCTGAGTTAGATCTAAGAAAATCTAATGGATTGCAGACTTCCGATTCAGGATAGCCAGGAGCAAAAATTCGGACATCATACCCCCGCCTTGCTGCGTATTCGACCAGCCGCCTAGTTTGCGTAGGATACTTAAAATCATACACGATGGCTGGGAAACCTTGATCAATAGCTGAACGGATTGCAGGCTCAATGACCGAGATAGTTTTTCCAGAACCAGAGCCGCCACAAACTGCTATTCCGCATTGAGCATCTGGTAGATACAACAAGGGTTCATTTTTAGGAGAGTGGATGGGTCTAGCAATATATAAGCCAACAGCATTATGTTCACGCGATTGCATCTGCTCGCTTGCTTGACGGCGAGCCGCTGCTTTTTCTTTGCCCTTACCAAAGCGACCAGTAGCAAGTTTACCTTTCTTTTTACCGCCTAGAAGTGAGAAGGCTGCAAATGCAATAAGGCAGCAAAGTAGGATTAGACCGTTGCCTGACTTGAAGGAATTGACAAGACTATTTATTGATTGAGCGGAAGCTTCACCAACAACCTGCGTTGGTTGAGTTGTAGATTCTTGAGGCATGACTGAACTTCCATGCTGAATGGGTAAGGAGGCAACTATTGTGGGGAGAAAGATATTAATGCCAATTCGTTATGCGCCCAGTTCGACCGCACTCTTTGACTGCCGAGGTTGAACTCGCTGTGCTGCCGCCGCTAAATGCTGCTCAATTTGCTTACCAGTAGTCTCAAATTTAGAGATATCTTGAGGTGAAAGTTCTGTCCGAGTTGTGCCTCCTTGTTGACGCAGGATTTCTCCACGTCCATTCTTCGCTGTAATCGAAACATCATTTCCGCGCTGCTTAATTTGATAACTCTTGCCGTCAAAGACCTTCACACCAGGTGTTGTTTCTTTACCAAGGCATTGCACAAGATTTTTAGCAGTTTGGACAACTGAAGCAACCTGTTTCATCTCCCGTTTGACGAATTCATTACCAATTGCGTCAAATTTAGAGATATCTTGAGGTGAGAGATTAGCTTTTACTTGTCCATTTTGACTCTGTAAGATTACACCTCTGTCAGCTTTATCAGTAATGGTTAGGTTGTCCCCCTTTTGCTCAATTTTATAGGCGTGCTTTCCTTGAAACACCCTCGTTCCGTCTGCTCTTTCTTTACCAAAAGCCTGTACGAGTTTTTCTGCTGTTTGGATAACTGAATTTTCTGGTTTATCTATTTGTTGACGCACGGTGTCAATTTTTTTACCAATAACATTGAACTGGGATATATCTTTAGGCGAAAGATTAGCTTTGATTTCTCCTGCTTGCGAATGTAAGATTACTCCCCGTCCATCCTGGGCAGTAATAGTAAGACCATATTCCTTCTGCTCGATGCGATAATTTTTACCCTCAAAAACTTTTTCCCCCGCTGCTGTATCCTTGCCAAACTTCTCTACGACAGAGAGGGCATTTAAGGCAACGGAGTTGTTAACGAGGTTCTGCTTTACTTTTAAAGTGCCAGCAGGAGCTAATTTTCCTAACTGTGCCACCTGGTTAAATGAGTCTGAGGAAGCAATATCATCCAGACCATATTTCTGCATTTGGTCACGAACTTGGAGAAAATCTCTTTGTTCGCCACTGGTCAGTATTATTTTCGATAACTCGCGGTCCCAGGACTGTGTGTTTAAACCGCATCACCTCACGATTGTCATTATTTTTAATTGAGTAAACATCTTTCCCTTCCGACTCAATTGCATACCCTCTCCTTGGTAGACATTATCTTGAGCGCCTCTGTGGGGCATTCTGTGAAATAGGTCTAGCGCTGTTGTAGCGATCGCTCGGTCGCGCATCTTGTCGGGCGTTGTACGAACTGCATTAACAACTTGACTAGGTGCTTGCTTTAAAGCTTGTTGAGCCTTCTCGGGAGCTCTCTAAACGTATCTACTGCTTTATTGAGCCATTGCTTCAAAGCAGGTTCCTTTACAGTTTGCTCAACCCGGCGCTCTAAGACAATTAAACTTTGAAGAAATTTATCTGGCTTACAGTCTCTGGAGAAGATTGTTGCCCTTGCTCTGTGGTAGATTCTACGGCTTCTCGTCTTCTACTTGCGTGGAGTCTGCCCCATCTTCTGCCACCTGGTCTGAACTTGGTTGCTCTACTTCACCTATCTGAGTTGCTAGGCACACCAACAGGCTGTTCTGCCGCTTTTACAGCTTCCAACGGCTCAGAAGACTTTGTTGAGTTGGTGTTGCTTTTTCTGGTGTTTATCAACTTCTGGGGCGGCAGTTACTTGGCTTGAAGGCAATCGCTCTTTTAGAGAGATAGATTTTGCTTTATCTCAGCAGCAAGTTCGCTGAAGTTTATTAATTTCAACAATGCCTTTACTAAGTTTGTACACCACCTCATCATTTACTTTGATGGTGGACAGCGCGATTCATCTTTTTATAGAGTTGAATCGCTTGAATGCTCTACTGCTGGTTGGGATAACGCATCTGCCAGGTACTCAACTTGCTTGGGTGTGAGTTTATTAATTTCAGGTGCTTGTCCTTCTACACCTCGGTAAGCAATCTCGCCCTACTTTTATGTCAATTTTAGGTTGTTTTTCGCCTTCTAACTCAACTTTAAGTTCAGGACTTCTCCCGAGTTGCTGAAGAATTCTTGCAATTAATGTTGCAGTTAACCTAGTTGTGTCTGTGTATATTTGCTGGTAGTCTCGTTCAATTGATTTTGCCTCACCATGATCGATTGCTTGCACAAGCCCCCCTCATCAATTCGTCATGTATTGCCAAATTCTTTTATGCGGTTGAGAATTAGCTGATTGCCCAATATTACGAATCCAAGTTCACCATCAATACCAATTTCTACAGAATCCTGGTTCTGTGTCTTCTGAAACAATTGCATTAAAAACTATCTCGCCATTTGTCCAGGTGTAAACAGGAATTTCATCAGTACCTCAATGGTTTCTGGTTGGTAACCAGAAGGAAATGGAGGCTTGGAAATAACTACTGCTAAGTCTTCTGCTAGAGTTGGAAAATTATCCAGCATTTTGTAAGTATCATGATTAATTTTGGTTTGACTTGGTAGTTCTTGCATTGTGCTTCACCTTAAAAAAGTAGAGAATCTTTCTTGCCTAAACTAATAATTTTTATTAGCAGGTATTGATAATTTTAAATTTGAATAATTAGCTACGTCAACATAGACTATCTGTTTGGTAATGATTCTTCGGATTTACCTTTTCTTCGTATTTGTTGCCTTTATAACAAAAGCGTCTAATTTGTAATGAATCTGCCATAGTATTTGGAAGTTCGGCAAATGCTAAACAAGGAAGACCAGAAGAAAGTTGCTTGGAAACGCGCATAAATGGTACATCAGGAGGCAACAAAAACTTGGTATTTGTTAAAAACTTGGCGATAGGATTTACCATTTTGGATATAACCAAAGTAGGCGCAACCAGCACTACCACAGAGAGGATCTCCAGAGGGTCGCATCCTCTGGGAGAACAATCGCGAATAATACGAGAATTGATTAGATACAGGGGATTTTGTTGCCCTGGCTCCTGAATTTTCATAATGCTCATGCGACCTGGATCGCCCAACCACTCGCCCTTAATATTTTCCTTTACCACTTGCTCCATTAATCCTGGCGGCGCTGCTAAAGCTGCTGGTTGCCAGTTGTTTACAGGCTGGAAGTCACTAGCAACTGCAACTTGACCACAAGCGATCGCAAGTTGAGTGATTGCTAGTAAAATTAGTAATGAAACAAAGCGTTTTAGATTCTGCATTGTTTTTAATTAAAGCTGTTCTACATTTGTGATAACTCGCGTATTGGGAGAAATACTGATACCTAGCTGTTGCAAAGCCCATAAATCTTCAGGAAATAAATAAGATATATCCTCTGCTTCTGCTTCTGCATTAATTTTTGTTCGTAATTGTTGAAACTTTTCTTTACTTCCAGCGTTAGCTATTGCCTTACGATACTTTTGCAAACTAAGAGATCGAGCAACTGATTCTGGTATGTAATGACTTAGAGATACAGAACCCAGTTTTTCTTTTGGGATAACCACTAAACAACCTAATTTATCTAATTTTACTAGCGTTTGTTGATAAGTATATGGCGGTGGATCGTTTGAGTTTTGAGGTTGCGGAGCCAAATGTATAGCAACAAGGTAATAAGTATCTTGCTTATTAGTATCAAAAGCTAAAAGTCTCAATTTTTCTACTTTTTTAGGCAAGCAAGGATATAGTTTTTTAGGAATATTAACGTCTATATCTGCTTCTACTGATTGTACCTGTATAACTGAAGGATATACTTCGCTAGATTTGCTTATTGAATAGTGCAATTGTGAAAAAGTAAGTCGCTAAAAAAAATCCACTAATCATTAGTAGCAATATTATTAGTATCTGTTTTAGCTTCACAAAGGTTTACCTCCTTCTAAGATACGTTAGCGGGTCTACTGGAACACCTTTTATCCGAACTTCAAAGTGCAGATGCGGTCCAGTTGAGTTGCCTGTAGAACCAGCTTTACTAATCACTTGACCTTGTAACTCCTGTTCCTCTTCCAACGAGTAACTGGCTATTATGAGCATACCGCGTTGACCTAATATCACAGTGATTGATATCTATTGTGAATCCATAACCACCCATATTGCCTGAATGGGTAACAGTACCACCATCAGCGGCTTTTATTGGAATTCCCAAAGGCATACCTATATCAATACCAGCATGGAGCCTTGGGTCACCAGTAATTGGATGATTTCGCCAACCAAAAGGCGAAGTTAAGGGTATCCCGGCGCAGGGGTCAATTAATCTACCCGTACAAGTCCCTTGTTGGTTACATTTTTCTTCAACTACTGGCAAGGATTTTTTGTACTCATCCGCAGTACGCTTTCCGTATCTTGGCGATCGCCCATCTGGTCAGCATTATGCATTTCACCAACACGAGCAATTAGAGCATCTCCAGTTAACCCTTCAGCCCTGGCACGGTCAATTAGTCCTTTAACCCAGGCTGAATAAGTAGACTCTGGTCTTCAACTGGAAAATACTGCAATTTCCTTTGTAACGCTGCTGGAGAAGTGCCAGGACTACTCGCTCGCCTGAGAAACTCAGCACCGCCTGGTCTGCCAAGGATTTTAGTTTCGGCGTATTCGTTGTAGGGCATAAACTGGTACTTGCCTAAAGCACGTCCACAGTTTCTCCCACCATCAGCACAAACATAATCTCCAATTGCTGTGTAATCACCACCATAACTCTCGATTGCCATGATCGCTTGTCTTAAAGCTCCCATTGAAACACCTTTATATTTTTGGCAGTCATCACTACCAATCACATCATCAGGATTTGTTGGGATCTACTACACCAGGGGGAAGTTCAAAGCCAGGTGGCAATCCTGGGTTTTTTGGGGGAATATTATCTAGTACAGGTGCTGCTTTGGTAAGACCAACAAAAATAATATCGTTTTCGTGATGAGTAACCCAAGGAATGGGACCGATAAAGTAAGGTGTACAACCAAAAAAGTCTTTTAGTATCGAAAGTAAATTGCAAACTCTCCCGTTCCTTCAGATTCATCAGTCTTTTGCAACACAACTTTAAAGCGGAACCAAAGGATGCCTACCAGTAGGCTCCTTGCCACCATTTACTAAAGCTAGTAAACCACGACCACCGCGTACCATCTGGGCAGGTCCAACAATCCACTGCTTACCGTGTAGGGGGTAGCATTCAGCCAAGGTGGTCCACTTAATTCAATATAAGGACATGAATCTTTTTCGCATGGTACGGCAAATCCCTCGACATCGCTGCCAGTTATAGTGTTAAGCCGTCGTGCTTCCTTCTCTCCGTAAGCTATATCAAATAAAGCAACCAGCCCAACACTCGATAAAGGATTGGGAAACTCTGACCAAGGAAAACTACCAAGCCCTGGAATCCCAGCTATTACAACTGCTTGCCAATCTTTTAAATTCTCTAAACGCATTCCTGATAAAAAAGGAATAGCATCAATAGTGTAAGAACTAAGGTCTATATCTCCTAAAGCTACGTCAATTAACTGTTCAAACTGCGGATTATCAATAACTTCGCCAATTAGTGTGCCAGCCAAATTTACTAAACTGCCATCTTCTTGCAGTAGCCGATCAAAGATAGGCAGCACATCACCCAATGGTAGATCTCGTAGCTGTGGAATTGCCAGCACAATGTCTTCTACCGATTGCCATTTAAGCGGTTCAAAATCCGCAAGGCTAACTTCACCTAGACGATCTAGCCCTACCGCATAGCCGCTATTTCTTCTAAAGTTAGGAGCTGTACTCCAACATCCTGTAAATTTCCTGCTTTTAGAATATTGTCTATTGTTTCCCCAGCTTCCCAAACAAGTGAGGGTCAAAACCAAGCTGCTCAACAATTTCTGGAGGAAAAGGAAAGCTGCCCCCTGCGTAAACGGAGGAAACTTAGAGAAATCTAGCTGACTCAAATCTGGAACAATCGCTCCATTTTCTTCCACCAATGGTAAAAAACTATCTGCTCGTTGTGGATAGCGTTCAGTATTTTCCAAGGAGCTTCTTGGGCGATCAGACGATAGGACACCCCTAACTGCTCCATGTGAGAAAAGTGAAGGAGTCCAGCCAGGATGACGACAATACTAAATAATAGTAGTGACCACAGTTGCTTGCTTAAACGCATTGGAAGCTACTTGGAAAAAGAATGGGTTACGGGCGGGTTTGACCCCACTTAATCAGTTGGCTGAGAACAGCCAAATCAACGCCAGCTCGTCGTGCAGCTTCCTCTCGGTTTTTACCCAAGCGCAACTGTCGGATTGCACCTTGTACTCTTTTCCAAGTAGTTGTATTTGGAGTAATCTGACCTTTTTGCCTTGCTACGACTAATCCAAAGGCGGTAGCATTCGCGTCGTCAATTGCCTGCTGTAAATTATTAGATGCTGGAGTGTCGGTTGATTTGGCAGCAGGAGTTAGTGTGCTGCTAGAGACAGATGACTGTTTTGGTGTAGGAGCATTAACTAATTGTGCGAGGTTGTCAGTCCTTACTCTTTGAGTTACTTGTGGTTGTGTTGTAACACTAGTTTCGGCAGGCTTTTTGTTCTGATTTTGCGCTGAACCTTGAATTTGCTGTGATGCCTGAACGCTGGTTGTACCCAGTGAAGCCAGTTTAGAAATTAACCTCAAGGACACACCAGTTTGTTGAGCAGCAGCTTGGGGTGTTGCCCCAGCACTTACTAAACCCAAAAAGTTTTGCACTCTAAGTTCGAGCCTTTGATTCCCCTGGCTTCTACCGAGTAGATTTCTTGATTTAGCCACTCGCAAACCAAGCTCAACATTCTGTAACTGTGCCTGGAGCAAACCACTTGTCCCACCAGTAGGAGTTTGAGAATCAGGATAAATAGCTACAGTGTGATATTGAGGTTTACCTGAACCATAAGCAATGCGGAACTGATAAAGTTTTCGCTCCCCTCCTGGTGTTTGAGTAATTACGGAGAGTAAGGTGTTACTAGTTTGGGGTAAGTCTGGGAACTTAATCGCGTGGATGCGGCGCAGATGCACTACTGTAGCCGCAGAATTTTCGCAGTTATCCTCACCGCGATCGCCTGATTGCGTACATATCGTACCGTCAAAATCCAGAACAATCTGCGAAGGGTCGTCAAGCCACACTTTCTTAACAATTTCACCAGTAGGAATAAAGTTGAGATTAGCTCCTGCTCCTGCCCAAACAGTAATTGTCCGAAGGGTATTGTTCAACCCCTGTGCTTCACTTGACAATACCTTCTGCACAGGGGAATTCGCTTGTGCTAGATCAGGATGAAGATTAACCAGTGTTGCAGCACTTAACAAGCAAGATGTTAAAAATAAGCGTAAGCGTAGTTTCATGAGTTCCTTCCTCGGCTCTATTCAGCGTCTAGCCAAGCCAACGTCTGTCTTTCCTCTACTTCTGAAGTTAGGAAATCCAGAGCTTCTGGCTCCCAGAAATGCGGAGAGAAGGTGTCACTATCAGCTAGAGCAAACTGCTCACTTTCGCTTTGGTGGCTTTCAAGAACTGGTTGATCGCGTACCAGAACATCAACAGCAGCAGAGGAATTAACAAAGACTTCAACTTTAGTGCCAGCTTTGAGAAAAAGGACATCCGGGCGCTGTTCAATTGCGGAGATCGCTTCTTCATTGCGCTCGTCAATATCATCCAAAATTGCATCAGCCCCACCTTCTAAAACACCTGCTAGTAGATCAGGGTCATTGTTCTGTGTAGACCGGGAAAAACCACCGCTCTTAGAAGCCACAGATTCAGAGCGTGGACGATTAATCAATCCTGCGGCTCTTCCTATTGCACCAATTGCAAATCTAGCTGCATCTCTTCTACCAATCTCTCGTTTTTTGTTACTCAACTTTTGAGCAATCAGGGGCTTACCTTCTGCTCCACGAATTGCAATAGCATTTTCTGGCAGCGTAACTTCATATTGCTGACCATCCTGCTGAACAATTGCTGCTACTGCCACCAAACGTAATAACCCACTTTCTGAAAGCGATCGCAGTTCGACGATTAGCTGTGTTTTAGCAGGTAAAGCAACAGAATTATCAGCAGCTAGCAAAGGTTCTGCCAGGATTACACTGAGTAGATCCCTTTGAGTATCTTCAGAGCCATCCCAGGCAAAGGGAGTAGCAAGAACCGCTTTAGCCCCAGTACCCGGCAAGAGAAGTTGACGCGGTGCTCTTGTAAAATTGGAGTTTCTTCATCAAAATTGACTGCTGAAGTTTGTGGTTGCGCCTGTTGTTTTGATTTGGCGGGAACGCTCATTGCAGCATACTCGACTGCTGTTTGGGTAGTGGCGATATCTGCTTGAGATGTTGTTTCATCAGATGTTGTTTCTTCGACAGCGGAGAAGTGACCGTGACTACCAAGTTGAGCAGCAGCAATCCATCTCTCCATCGGGTTTCTTGCTTGGGCTGGTGCGGATGGTTCTACGCTTAGGCGCTGAACGACAGGGCTTGGCTGAACGGCAGGTTTTGGTATTGCTCGTGGAGGTGTATATGTTCTAGGTGGTGAATACGCCGTTACTGGTCTGGCTGATGAATATGCTGCTACGGGTCTTGGTCTTGGTTCTGACGGCGCATATGTTCTTGCTGATGTTCTACTAGTCTTTGGCGTAGTAGGTTTGTCTGGTTTAGATGCTTGCTCTGGTGTGGAGTGTTGCTTGTCTGGTTCATTCAGCGCTTCTAAATCTTTGCCTTGTGTAGTAAGAGCTAAATCAGTCAAAACTCGCCCTTGATTATCTGTAGCATCAGTTTCAGTCTGGTCTACTTTTGCTGTTGGGCTACCCTGCCGTTCTCGTGGTTTTTGCTCAGAAGTTTGCATTAAGTTGGCGGAGAGAAAAACACCAGCTGTCGCTGCTAAAAGTAGGGTACTAATCGACACCAGACCAAGCTTAGAGAACGGATGATTGTGGAAAGATTGCTCGGTACGAAGCGAGTATGGGTCTTCTGCTTCGGGCAGTAGTGATTCTGAATCGGTTACTGTTTTCTCAGTTGTTGGTATTGCTGGAGTGTTATTCTCAAAACCAGCCAGCGTATCTATGCGTCCTTGCTCCCAATCAGTTTCACCAGTGGTGTCTGGTTGGCTAGCGGATTCATGGCTATCGAATTCCTTAGACTCATTAACTTCATCATCAAACATTAAAGTTCCTCCCTCTGTAAGTCGCGGATAGCATAGATTTCTAGTCCTGCCTGCCGAATTCGGTAGGCAGTTTGGTGCAAGGAACTCACTCCTTCGGGTAAAGGTAGAAGTGGAGTATCAATTGAACTAACGTAAACATCCTTGTTAAAGGGAATTGCCTTACCTACGTTGTCGCCTTGATCAAAAGTGAGCAAGTTTGCAACCATTTTGACTTTCCATTTCCCTGGCTCTAATTGCTGTGGTTCGGAAAGGTGGTTAACCAAAAGCATTACTTGCGTACCACCAGAAAAAATACTTCTAGGTGTTAGCGTTGCCAGCTTCTGTAAAAATGCTGGACGAAAGTTTTCAGCTAAAGCAAAGCTGGCTTCCCAACTTGGCGTAGTTACTTTCTGCCCCCCACTAGAGTCAATTCCCTTAGTTTTTATCGGGATACCGGGGTCAGGTTGGGGGATATTCTTTTTACCAGACTCTGGTGCTGGTGGTAATGCTCCAGACCAGTTAAACATCAGAGCCATCGTCTGTCCCACAAAATGTTTAATTGTTTCTGGCGTTCGGTCAAGGCTCTCCATTGGGGCAACCTGTACTACCTTGCCATCAACCATTTGTACTAAAGTGGGTGGTGATTTACGGCTAAGGCGGGCAAGCCATACACCTTCAACAAGTAGTAAGCAAAGGATAATAATTTGCAGAATGCCTGTGGCTAACACAAACAGCGGCATAACTTCGGTCTTAGGAATTTGTAAGAGCCGCTTGCTTGCTCTAGATTTAAGTTTCGGAGTTTTGAAAACTTGCATAAAGAAGATTGAAATTAGAATTTTCGTGCTATGAAGTTAAGAACTACAGATGCCATACTAGTAATCGAACTCCACAGTGCCATGCCAGCACCTGTTGCCAATGCTGTTGAAAAGATAGGCGACAGAATGCCAATAAACACTGCAAACCACAGGTGATCGACTTGTTCGACATCGACCATAATCGTGGAAGCAAGCCCAGCAGTGATGTTAAAACACAGCTTGTTAATGAACAGGGAAAAGATTGCTGTCAACCATGCATAGATTGGTTTGCCGTCAACAGGTAATAAAGATCCTCCTACGGCTATTGGTCCTAATAGAATAGTTAGCAGCAGGGAAAACTCCAGCAAATTCTGGAAAGCAAATTGAAAAGCTAGCAGTAAGCTATAAACCACCGCTTCCCATGCTGGTCCAGTCACAGTCCAAAAGGTTGACCGCACTACATCATTCCAATCACTGTTCCAGTTCAGGACATGACTTAGCATTTCACCAATTCTGGCTTGTTCGCGTGTTAACCAATTCGAGGAGCCATTTGTCTTTCCATAAGCAGCAAGCAAATCTTGTGCATCTTTCAGTGCTATTTCCATGCACTGCATTTGTTGTTTGCCTGTCAATGACTCACATTGTTTGATCCAGCCTTCAATAGTAGGGCGGACTGATGACATCCCTTGAGCTTGGCGGTAGGCATCATCCAATTTCACGCCAAGATGGGTGCTAGCTAAGACTGTTTGGTTCGTTTCGTTAATTATGCTGCGGATGTCGTAGCTGAAAGTTGCAAGACGATACATTGATGCATCGCCAGGTTTGGTTAGTAAAAAAACAATCAACAGTGGCCAGATAAAGTCTGTAACAGGGCGGGTGTAATTCCCTTCATTGAAGTCTCGAATCATTTGGACAACGAAGAACAGCAAGGTGGCAACCGCAAAAAGTACCCCTACACTTACTAATGTTGTATATAACGGTCCCTGTAGTACGTCCAACCACAAATCGTCATAAGCTTCAATAGTTGCTTCTGCTGCTACTCGACCACTTTCCGAAATTTCGGGAAAATTGAAGATTGCAAGAGTAGTAGAAGTATCGGTGTTAAAGCTAGTAAAACCCGACATAAAGCTTCCTCAACGCAAGTGAGACTGGGACGCGAGCAATAAAAGCTTGGCTGATTGAGCACTTTCTTCTACCCGCCGAGCGCGGTTGGCTTCATCCATGCCGCGAGAGATGTTTGAGATATTGAGGTTCGTGTATTGGGTGTCCACTCGTGCTTGTAGTGTGTCCGCTCTCATGGCTCCTAAAAGCATTGATTGTTGTGCCATGACGCGAATCTGCTTTTTCTGTACGTCTTGCGTTACATCAAGCTTCTGGGCTTGATCTGCATCAGTCGCAATCCCCTTGACAGTTTCTTGAGTCGTACCAATCTCTTGCTTCATCCGGTTTTGCCCAGCTTCACCCAAGACTGATTCAATTCCCATCCGCGTTAGGTCACGGTCAATTTGATTCCCGGCATAAGTTCCCCAGACGACCTTGTTGATTTCAAAAGCATCGGGAATATCAGTAGGCGAGGAAGTTACAGCACCTTCGTCAATCCTGCCGCGAACCGCGTTGGGATTAGGTATACCCATCTCTCCTTGGGAATCTTTGATGATGCTGCTAATTTCCGGTGTACTACCACCATCTCCACTACCACCACCATCTCCACCACCACTGCCTTGACACCAGGGACCCTCGGTTGGCACAAATGGTCCGGCTGAAGGAATGTTCTTGCAGGGGTCATCAAGAATGCCGTTCAAAATATCAAGCCATTGGTCAAGTCCAAAGTGAGGAAGTGCAACTTCCTCGATGATTTTCCAAATCTCGCCACTAAGTAGATCACTGAGGAAAGCTTGGGCTGAACCTGCTCCGATAAAAAGAGCTAAAACTGATGGTGTAGCTACAAGTAGCGATCGCTTTAGACGTTTCTGGAGCCTTTTTGAAGCGCTCTGCTCGTTGGTATTTAACTCAGGATTGAGAGTTGTCGTCATACAAAATAGTCTTTTAGGAAACGATTGCTAGTGGCACGTCTTTCTGGTGTTGAGGCACTTCTAGACGCTTGCGAGAACGGATTGAAGCTGTCAGATATTTGGCAAACTCCGAATAGGCTTCATACTTGTTGGCATAGCGGCGCAGGAAATAAGTTCGTACTGCTTGCTCATCAGGATTATTAGCTACCGCCGCTAGTTGGACATAAGCTGGGTAGTAGCGGCAAAAAGTAAAAATACCTCGGTCATCCAATAACCAACGGGAGTATATTCCTTGGGGTTGGGGATAAAATTGCTCAGATGCATTCTGACCAATAATGTGGCGCTGGTATTCCAAATAATGTTCAAAGCTACGAATTGTGTTCGTCTGGATTCGCCCGATTAACCGAGTAGTTAAGTTCTGGAAAATTTGACTGCCAGCAACAGATTCGGCAATCGTGTTCGGGTCTTGCCCAGTAAGAATAACCCTGATGCCGCTTTTTGCTCCATTAGCGCATAAACTTCCTACCAGGTTCGCAATTGCGGGAAATTTGAACAGGATTGGACTTTCATCAATGAAGAAGATAGAAGCTGGATATTCCAGCGCCCGCCGCAGGGCAGCAGAATAAGCAGCAAGTGAGAGAATAGCTGCATCTTCACTGTCTGAAAGCTGACGCAGTGCAAACACTAATAGAGGAGCATTCGTAGGCACACTGGAGGGAGTCGAGATTGCCCTTCCAACTCGGCTACCTAACCAGTATTGCAAGCGCAACCGAATTTGCTCCATTGCCTTTGGCAGTTGCCCTTGGTCTGTCTCAACATTGAGTCCTAGTTCTTCTAAGCTACAGAAATTTACAAAGTCGGCAAGCGTAGGCATCTCCTTCCAAGCATCAGAGCCAAAACCATCTTCAAGAGCAAGTTGATAGCGAGTAGTAATCCCTTGATGGTTAAAGAAGTTGTTGATTGCCAGGTAAATTACGGAGCGTACAGTTTGAGTTGGCTGGTCGGCACTTACACCCAGTACCATCGCTAATATGGCTGATGCCAAAAAGTCTTTGTAGTCCTGAAAGCGCTCTTCCTGCTTATCAGCTGACAGTGAGCGCAAATCGGGAATCTCAAACAGATTGTTCGACTTCTTACCAATATCAAAATATGCTCCCTGCTCTCCCATGAACTCGGTGTAATCGGAGAACGTACTTGTACCATCAGGTTTTGGGTAGTCAAGGGCAACGACAGGCATTCCCCGCGCTAGTGCTTGGGTGAGGATGCCACTTACCAAAACTGATTTACCAGAGCGGGTAGTGCCGAAAATTCCCAGGTTTCTGTGTTCAGTGAAAAGATCGAGAAAAAGAGGTGTACCACCATCTTCTCCAATGAGTTCTAGACCTTCACGATCTGCTTCTCGTACAGACTAGGGGAAGCAGCCCAGAACTTCACCACTCAAATAAACTTGACGGCGATTAAAAGGTGTTGCCAGTAAAGTCTCACTAACAATAGGTAAGGTTTGAAGCCAAACTTTCCAAGCATATTCAGTTTCACGCGCTACCCATGCCGGACGGCGAAAGCAACTTTCAATATAACGACAAGCTTCATTCAACCGCTCTAGCTAGGACGGTGTACCAAGATTGTGACGGCTGCGTGGAGCGGCATCGCTCCTTCGTATAGCTGCTCTTGGGCGTTAACAGACCGTTGGGTTTTGATTTGGGCTGCAACATCAATAGTCTTTTTTTCATTAGCCCGTAGTGCTGTAACATTTGATTGCTTCAAAACCCGTTGCATAGAGGTGCGAAGCAGGGTGGGGTTAGCAGTTGTGAGTTGACAAAAGATTTCCGTATCAACAACAACGTCACGCGCAATAATGTTCCACAGATAGTGCAGTTGTGATGTTTTATTGTTCCATCCCCAGGCTTATCCCAAAAGTAAGTGCTCCAACATAGCGGTCTTTCAGCCACACCCCACTGACGATCAAAAACTGGTACATCATCTGCTAGTAGTAGGGATTTGTACTGTGGACTTGAGAGTTGATTTTCTCTCAGCCCATTTTTTTCTAAAATCAGCAGTTGCGGAATTGGAATTGGCTCTGAGTGATTAATACGTCGCCATAAACCTTCCCAAAGCTCTTTCTCATTCAGCCCCCGTACTACCAACCCCATTTTTGTTGTTAGCAATTGCTCCCACTGCAAAAAGCCATCAGTAAAGGCACTTGTAAGCAATGAGTGTGCTGAGTTTGCTGTTGAACTCCTGTCTCTCCCTTAAACCAGGTGTACAGGGTACTTAACTTGCCAAGAATTCGTTCTACCCAATCTGTAGTACCACGCCTTGCTGAGTCTTTGGTGTAAGTAACGTATATCCGCAGAAATTTGGGTTCTCGTAAGCCCTGGCGCGTCAGATTCCTGTACTCTACCTCTGTCTCCCGCCAGTAGAAATCGTAGCTCCTTGCTGGGCGAACGTTCCACCAAATCCGCTAGCTGTTGCTGTCGTTCTTTATCAGATGAAAATGCTGCTAAATGAAAAGTGATGCGTTCTCCTGGCGGTAGGTCTTTTAATCCCGCTTCCAGGTTCTCAAAAATCGTGTCTACCTCCTCACTACTAAGGAAGCTATGAATTCCTTGGCACTCAAAGCCAAAGTGAAACAGAAATTATCTGCTTTCCCCTTTCTTGAGAAGGTAAGCTCCAACGTGCCGCCCACGCAACTTTAGTCGCACCATCGTCGCTAGATGCCAAGTCCTCGAAGGAGTATATGTGTTATCGCCTAGCTTCTTTTTACCGATCTTTTGCTTCATAGAACGGTATGGGGTAAAGTTCGGAAGTCTGGAACTTCAAGCAAATTATGGTTTTGCTTGCTGATATTGAAGTACGCTCCCTGCTCTGCAATTAACTCTGTGTAGTCGAAGAACGTAGCCGTGCTACCAGTTTCTGGAGAGTCGAACTCAACAATAGGCATCTCTTTTGATAAAGCTTGAGCAAGGATGCTACTTACCAAAACAGACTTGCCAGTTCTGGTCTGGGGAAGGATGCTATAGAAAAACACAGCTTCTCCAGACGTTGTTTTAATTCTTTTTTCCATCAAAAGTATGGAGTAAAGATTGGTACTGTGTATATCCACGAACAAGGTACGGAACGCCTTTAAACTTTGATAAGTAGCGCCAGATTTGTCTCCAAACAAAATCCAGCAAGTAGACATTAACCAGGCAGCGAGTAATCCTGTCCACAACCAGTTCAGATTCAAGAGTCCCTTGCAAAACCAGCAAAATATTAGGATTAGTCCCCAAGGAACGATTTGACTGGCAGGGAATGGACCTAAATTTGGTTGTGCGCCTAAAATCTGGTTAACTGTACGAAATTTAGGCTCTTGCATAGCACTGGCGCTAAGTAATAATCAGTTCTGTGAGAACATCAGCGACTGTAACCACAATCACAACCAAGATTGGTAGTCGGGCAGCAACTTGCCAATCATCGTCTTGTCGTACTGAATTAACCACCCCAATCAGGGATACAGCAATATACAGGATATATAAAGCTCGCAATGAGGCAAATACAATTCCGGTGGCTGTGGCGGATAAGCCAAACTCCTGGTTGAAGAAATCTTCAGCAGCACTAAAAAATAGCGCGTGGGCTGGTGGAGAAAAGTAGTTCAGCCATGCTGTTGCCAGAATGGTAGCCGTTGCTGCACCAATCCCTGTGACCACAGTTTCCAACGCTTGATTTTCTTAAACTGCCCATACGATGCGGCAGTAAACATCGCCAGTATTGCCATTCCTAGCAGTGATGGATCGCTGGCAATCATGTTGAGCAGACCAACTGCGATCGCAGCGATCGCTAAATGCGATGTTGGTAACCCCAACACTTTTGATTGAGAGCGTTGCAAGGGAAGAGGAGTCGATGCCTGGTTTTCGGTGTAAAGCATAGAAATGTCCTTCATTCTTTTCACGTTGAGTACAAAAATTAGCGCTTCCACTCTAGAGAAACAGTTGAGAACTTAGACGTGTTCACGGACGTTATTGGCAAGAGCAACTAGAAATTTTAAGCATTCAGTTACTCAACGAAAACTTTTCACTTCTAATGTTTTTTTTAAAAGTGAAACCTTACAAATTGAATCCTTCAAACTTCGCTACGTCTGATATAAACTTGTACAAGCAGATAGCAACGAAATAGTTAGTATGGTGAATACTTCTATTAGTCTATTCCTTCTTATAAAATAAGCAACTTTCACTTTTTAAGGTTATATAAACTTTTTAGAAGAAAAGGCAGACAAAGCTGGTCAAAGTTGGACAGATGTGGACAAAATTGGACAGATGTGGACAGAATTTGTATCAGAAATTTATTAAAACTTTACTTTTTAATTTACATAGGCCTTTAAGCAATTCAACTCTGGTATTTACAAGCTTATATTGCTTAAATTTCAGTAGATTGATTTCTCTTATTAAAAATTGCTAAACTAGCTGAAGTAATTGACTGCAACAGCAAATAGTATTCGACACTCGCTTAAGTTGTAACTACTCAATAGAGAGTCTTTTAGGCTTCTGAAGAAGACGGATTAGTGCTAGCGGTGACTGAGCATTAAAGAGAAAACCAAACAGATTAAACCAGTAATTCTCTTATGTACAAATACAACGTTTCTCAATTTGCCAAAATGATTGGAGTTTCAGATCGCACCTTAAGGCGATGGGATAATGCAGGGATGTTTTGTGCTTGCCGCACACACTTCTGGTCGTCCCTACTATACTGACAAACATTACGTACAGTATACACAACCAGATTTTAGTTTAAACAAAGACAAAAGTGCTGAAGCTCAAATAGAACGCTTAGAAAAGCAGTTTCCGCCAACAGCTTGCTAGACAGACCGTTCTCCATAAACTGATTTTGTATTAAGTAGCTATGACTAATAAATTCTGCTGTCAATATTTAGGTAAAACTAGTTTAGCCCCATTAGTTGGCGGCTTTTTAGGAATTTTGGTAGGTATTTCTGGTATTTCAAATAATCTGCTCCTTAAGGGGATGCAGAAAAGGTAATCAATACTAAATTAGTAGAAGTACCAGAAGAAGTTACAACACTTGGTTTTACTGGATTCCGCGTGTTATTTTTAACTTATGTCGGGTTGTCTGCTGGATTAACTGTAAGTAGATCTGATGAAAGAAATAAATCTCAGCAAAAAAATTAAGCCTCTTCATCTAAACTAGAGGCTATGCAAAAAAAATTGAACTAATTCAGCAAATTTTAGGGTGGCTTATAGCCATTATCTCAGCATTAGTTGGGATATTTCTGGTTGGTTACGGGAAACTCTACGAGGTTTGGGCTATTTATTAGTGGCGATCGCTTTGTTGCCCTTATTTGAATTACCAATTCTTGTTCGAGGCGATCGCTGCCACAATCGGTCTGCTGTTTTTGTGAGTCTTTCGTTAGCTTTGTTTTGGGTAAAACTCTGCCAACAACTGCTGCGGATTAACTAGCAGCGACAATTCTTCCTTCTTTGCCTGAATTGCCTTAAGTTCCTCTAGTCGTCTGAGAACCTTCTCGGTTACATCCTGCGGTAGCTGTTCTACAAGTTGATTCGTTTCAAATTCAATGTCAATAATTTTGATGAGTTGAGAATAACCATCAATTAAGCTTTGCAAAAGCTTAAGCTGTTCCTCTAGGATATTGATACCTTTGGTGATGGTTACTATTCGAGTGCTGTATACGTCTTCTCCCACACCCATCATTTTAGATTGCAATTTTGTTAGGCGCTGAATGAGGTTGTGGTTCACCTGAAGCTCTTGAATTAAGCTTGTTCTCCTCTGTTCTCGTTCATGTTGTTGAGCTAACATCTTCTGCTGTTCTAATAACCGCTCTAATTCAGCGTGATCGCTCACCTTAAGGCTAGAGCGTTTGCTGACATAGACTCCAACGCCGATAGAACTAGGAATAGCAGTAGCCCAAAACAGTTGGTTAGCGGGAATTTGCAACAGATCCGCTAATAAAGTGCTGCCAACCAGTATCAAGGCAGCAGTGGCGAATCCCATAGAACGGGCTTTAGCTCTGGCTTTAGTAGCAGGTAACTCTTCTGTGTTGTCGAATTCTCGATCCACACCAGATTTTCTAATACCTTACCGCGCACGGTGTAGAGTAAGAGGATTTTGTCACCACCTAAACCAGATATTTTTTCTGGCTGCCCTGGCGTTGAGAATGTAATAGATTTGAGCGTGCCATTTGCTTGTTGTAGCCTTAAATTGTAGACACGGCGATAAGTAGTAGTTTCAGTGAAAGTATTGCTAGGTTTTGCTTCTACAGTTGAAACAAAGCTCTCGATCTCTGTTTGTTGGAGAGCATACTTAGATTGACAATTTTCACAGATACCCTCTAAAAATCTTCGTTGTCACCAACGCTTGGGAAGTAGAGATGCTTAGAACAATTAGGACACCTAATTTGATAAGTCATAAAGCTTTCACTAAATTCAATACTAGAATTCCCCTGATACCAGCGCTTTCAGATTTACCAGGACTCCTGCTCTTACTCCGATTGTACTAGCAACTTCAGCAGCAATACCGCGATCACTGTATTTAAATTCCGCTTCCTCAGACTTTGTTCAATCACGCTGAATGACTTTTGAGTTGACTGGTTATGAAGCTCTACTTTAGTGATCAGCCATCACTGTAATGTTGCTGTTCCATCGCTGCAAGTACGGCTTGATTAAGTAAGGGATCTGCGGTTTCTTGCCTCCATTTTAGGAGTTGCCCACGCAAAAATTTTTTACGCTCTTGATGCTTCGGGCTTTCAGCTAAGTTCTTGAATTCGTACTGATCTGTGGAGAGATCATAAAGCTCTTCTGCCTTCCGGTTCGGCATCCGGTTCGGCAAAGATTGAGGATGTACTTGTAGCGCACACCCCGAATAGCGGCGCGGCTTGAATAGTTCGCGCGTATGGCTGGTGTATTCCGCAGCAAGAAGCCCCCGCCAACCTGTTGTATTTCCTCGGAACAGTTGCATGAGCGATCGCCCTGCCAAGTTTTGCGGCACTGTTACACCAGCAGCTTGTAATACTGTCGGCATAATATCAACAGTTGAAACCAGTGACTTGCTGACCGTGTTAGGGCTAGTCTGACCTGGATAACGCACGATCATTGGAACCTTTAACCCTGGTTCATAACAAGTAGACTTTGCTTTCTTGTAAAACGCGGGACCGTTATCACCAGCGAAGAGCACTATTGTGTTGTTATATAGCCCTAGCTCTGTAAGTTTATTGAGCAGCATCCCAACACCTGCATCCATCCGCGTAATCCCATCATATATACCAGCTATCTTCTGACGTAGAGATGGTGTGTCAGCACTGTCTAACCAGGGAAAGAGAGGCACTTTTGTAGGATCATAAGGTGTTTGTGGATAGCCATTAACTTGCGTGATGTAAGGGTCATGCGGGTCGAAATAACACATTGTTAAGAAGAAGGGTTGCTGCCGACTCTGTGTTAGGAATTTCTCAGCACTATGCGCTATTAATTCAATGTCACGGGTGTCTGTAGCATCCCAATAATCAAAAGGGAAAGAAGATTCTGGAAATACGTGCAACTTACCAATGTGTCCGATGCGATAACCATTCATCTTGAGTAGCTGTTGCATAGTGACTACCCTGGCATCCATCGCGTAACCAGCACCTCGATAAGCAAGCCCAATCTGTCCCACTGGGTTGTTATCGGGTGGGAAAAAGCCCGTCTGATGCGGGTAGAGTCCTGTGTATATGCTGCTACGTGAGGAACTGCATGATGCCTGGGTGACGTAACTATTAGCAAAACGTATCCCTTGAGTGGCAAGACGATTTATGTTTGGTGTCCGAGCAATCTTGTCCCCATAACAGCCAACCTGCTGACCCAAATCATCCGCTATAATCAGCAGGATATTTGGCAGGGTGGCTGATGAAACGCGGCGATCGCCTATAAAAGCAGAAGCTAGAGCAGATGCACCCGCATATTCAATAAATTTTCGTCGCGTGATTATCGTCATAGGCTAGACCTGAAGCGCTACCAAGTTCTTTAACAATCTCAAAACCTTTGCGTTGTTGATTTAGGAACCCCAGCACTGTCAAACAGTATTTCGGATAAAACCTTCTTACGTGAAAGCTCACGCCGCGCATCGGTAGTGCTGGGAGGATGTAAGACGGATTAATTCAAGTGATTATTCGTAACAACATTGTTGCGAGTAATCCACGTAATTCCCAGAGCAATTTCAGCCCGGTTTTTATTTAATCGTGGCGAATCCTTAAGGATGATTTGCTCATTGTGCCTATTGTTTATTAGCCTGTTGTTGTATACATAAGCGCCAGAGGTATCTGCAAGCATAATCCCTGCACTATTGTTATGCACCACGTTGCCAGCTACAGTAGCTTTGTGTGCTAGTTCAAGTTGAATCCCAATACCTTCATTATTTCGACTGATATTGTTGGTGATCCTTGTGTTCAAGCTTGATATGTCAAACCAGATTCCAGTCGCGAAATTGTTTTCAACAATGTTGTTGCGTACGACTACTTCGTTTGTCCTGATGAATTTGGCTCCAGCAGCATTCCAAGTTTTCCTAAAATGCTCGACATTGTTCCAGCTAATCGTGTTGTTCTCAAGCAATAAACCATCTGCATGACCGCCAAGACCCAGGCAACCGTTGTAGCTAAAGGTATTGCCACGCACAACCGCATTATTGCTCCCTACATTGCTGCCTGTACTACCAGCAAGATGTACCCCGGTAAAGCCATTCCAGCTAAAGGTGTTATTCTCCAGAGTTATATTGGGCGCTCCTACTTGAAGTGCGCGATCGCTGTAGTGGGCAAATCCTAGTCCTCGAATGGTCGTGCCAGCTGGCTTGGAATACTGATTTTGCCACAAAGCAAAACCTTGTTTTAAAGCCGTAGCTTCCACCATCTTGCCTGCTGGATTGTTGCCGATGTAGAGTTTATTGTTTGCTTTGTCTACATAAAATGTCCCAGGCTCTACACTAGCTTTGTTCGCCACTTGCTTAAGGGACACACCGTTCATGTACACCATATCGGTGTACCGAGCCATTGGGCGTTTTGGATCGGCGTATATCTCATTAACCACAGGCATCGAGTAATTCCAGCCATCTTTCCGCCATTTGCCACCTTCAGCAACCCAGCCTGTTACTAAAACACTGCCCTTATAGCACTACGAAGTTACGTTAGGACAGTATTTAAAAGCAGCATCGACACAATCGCGAAAAGTTTCAAACTCCTCCCATCGTTGCCGCATCCAATTCTTCAACACAAACCACCAATGCTCGATCGCGTTGAGGTCTGGTGAATAGGGAGGCAAATACCAGAGTTCACAGCCTGCTTGTCTCACCATCTCCTCAATGTACTGGGAACGATGAAAACTGGCATTGTCAATCACAATCACATCGCCGGGTTGCAAGCGTGACACCAGACAGTCCGTAAGCCACGTCTCAAACAACTCTCGATTGCAACTGCCCACAAACGTCATTGGCGCAAACAGGGTTCCAGATTTGAGTGCGGCGATCCAACTGACCCGCTCGGTGCGCTTGCCCAACTTGAGAGCATAGAAACGTTGCCCAATGTCACAGTAGCCGTAAGGATAATCATCGCGATTGTCAATGCCTGCCTCATCCACGTAGATAATCTGCTCGACCGATTTCATTTTCAGTTGTTCTCTGAAGGCTTGGCGCTGTTGCTCATCACGTTCTTGATAGCCATAGGTCTTTTTTCGGCTCACCCCAAGTTTTTGCAGTGCATCGCTGATGTTCTGCTGCGTCACATTGCCACCCCATAGTTTTGCTAGTTGCGCTTGTATCTTGCTGCCATGTTGCTGAATAAATCCCCGAAACCGCTCCCAATCCTTAATTTTCTGTTTGCTGCTGTGTCGAGGGCGGCGGATGGGGCGGCAGTGTCCTTCCTCGGCTTCGCGTTTCAGCCAAAGGTCTAGCGTATTCCGACTAATGTTGAATAAACGACTCACATCCGTCTTCCGTTCTCCGCGTTTCACCGCCGCAACCGCTTTCTGTCGCAGGTCATCACTGTAGGGAGCAGCCATTGAAAGTTTTCGTTGGGTTTACCGCTCAATTATACGTCCTAACAAAAACTCGTAGCGCTATAATCCAAGGTTTTTCATGCGGATATGCTTGCAAGGTCAGTTTTCTATTGATACCAGTAGTTACGTTGCGATAGACACCACCACGAAAAACAATTGTTGAACCATTTGGAGCTTGTTTTACTGCTTTTTCAACCGTCCAAGGAGAGTTTGGTAACTTTCCAGAATTGTTATTTTTACCATTTGGAGAAACAAAGTAAGCACCTTTAGGAATTGGGTAGTTTGTGTCTTTAATCCCAATGGCAGAAGCCATGTTTGGAGTAGCTAAAACAAGTGCAAATAGACTTATAACAGGCAAAGTAATTTTAGCATTCATGACAGACCTCCTTTTTTAGTTTTGGATTATGAGCATGAGAAATGTTGCACTGCAAGCACGAAAGCGCCACAGATGCTTAATGATTTGCTCAATAATTTTGGGCATCAGTTATTAACCCTGATGCACTGAAAGTTCTAAGGTTTAAGAACGCCAAGCAAACCAATTAAAAGCAAATCTGGTTTGCTTAGATAGGTAAATACAAGTGAGGTAACTTAAGTTGAACTCTTTATTTAGGAGTTAGCTAAGTTGTAAAGAACGAAAGCTTTTTTACAAGTGAACAATGGCTTTTGTTATTTTTTCTATAAACTCTAAAGCCACTACTAACCTATATCTACTTCATTTTATTTGTCAACTTTAATTTTGAGTTCTTTTATAAATAAATTTGGAGGAGTGATTTTTTAATAATGATATTGTTGGACAACTAAATAGTTCCAATCCTGATAGCAAGTACATGGAATGGAACTTTGGCAATAGTTAAAATTGCCCTGAATATTAGCTATGCTTTAACGGAAGACCGCCTTCACTCTTTTTATTTTATTTAGTGTTCAGACTCTGCAAACGGATTTATAACTACATAGTGAAGTAGCTAGAGCCACACCGCTTCTTCAATGAGAGTTCAGTTCTCTCAAAGAGAATAGTTAATTGCTGCATAAGGCTTTTTAGGCTTGGGGGATCTATAAGGTCAACTATGTCTTTCTCGGTGGAGATACTCAATGTTAGCAATCAAGCTTTTGCAGATTTCAGCGACAGAACTACTTTCCCTTTCCATCTGTCTCACTCTTTGATCTTTGATAGAAGCGTTAAGTTCGCCTTCAGGTGTAGCTTGCTCAGAATTACTTATTCTAGATAGAGGTTCTGTACCTACTTCTTTTCCCAGTAGTTCTTGCTCGGATTGGGCTGCATTATTGAGGCTATCCTGCACTTCATCACTTATCAAGGCTCCCTCATTTATTGATGTCTGATTTTGCTGCGTGTGTTGTATTATGTCTGCTTCAGCACAAGGTATTGATTCTTTTTCAATTGTTTCAGCAGTGATATCAACCGTAATTGGCTCAGTTGCGTTACTAGATTTAGATAGATTCTTGTGCTGTTCGGCGATCGCCTTAGCTTTAGTGGAAGTAATTGTCTCGCCCTCAAAAGCTCGCTCTAGGGCTTCTTGACGAGCTGTTTCTGGTGTAGAGGAGCAGCTAGGAGGTAAAGAGCAGAAATAGCAATATCTAGTTGTCCAAATTTTGGACAACTGCCAAAGGACTCAAAGATGTTGATGTATTTGTAAGCTGTACTACGACTCCACTGGAACTCAGCCTTCAACCACAGGTTGAACTGACCGTATTCAAGACGATTTCTAACATCAACGAGCTTTTGTCCAACTTCCCATGGAGCTTGCGCTACATCACGCAGGCGTTTTTTATTTTCATATGCACACTGTTTGACAACAATTATAGTTTCTGTATCTAAAGCAGCATAATCAATACTTTGGGCTACCTCTTGTAACGGCTGTTCTGGTAGTTCAAAAGGCAATTCACTTAAAGTCATGGCAATTCGCTCACTTTGAAAAGAGTGTTTGCAGCTTGGGATTGTGCGTTAAATAAATGTTGAATTGACTTTTACCTAATATAGCTCATGTATGTGGTCTATGTGAGCTATGTAGTCTAAGTCATTTATGTCAATAGGATGAATTAACTAAACAGTAGATAATAGTGAGGTTAGATTTGCTGAAAAGCTGTGCCAGAAGAAGAAGATAGAGAAGTAGAATATCGGTTTCAGATAGCGGAGTCTCTTCGGCTGCGCTTTAAAGTTGCAACGACAATCAATAAAACCAACATGAAAGATGTTTTGTTGGAGTTTATAGAGTGGTACGTAGGAGACAGAGACAATCCTCCCGATAAGAGAGAACAACGTAAAAGAAGGTGATAGGGCATTTTGCTTTCGCGCTTGGCGCTACTAAATAGCTATGGAAGTTTTTGAATCAAGGCAATAGTTGCTGGCACTACTAGATTTGGCGTTTGTTGCGTTAGAAAGCAGTTTGAGCAAAGTCATGATAATTAGCTCTGGATTTAAACTTGCTTTAATCAGTGTGTGGCTTAATGAAGTAAACAACTTCGCATCCCTCTACCTTCTATCGGGATAAACCCCACTGGTTTCTTGCAAAGATCTGTTGTTTGTTACAAAAAGTTACACTAGGACAATGTATTAAGCTTTATTACAAAAATTGTAGTTAAGCAAGATTTAAGACGATTAATTCCGAGATCTATATAGAGAGGCTGCTATGCCATCTCTAGGTCTATGTAATGTTTGTCCTGACTTTCAGTGTGGAAATCATGGAGTGCCTGCAAAATGACAATGTTCTATCAGAGGAACTAGATGAGCAGTTAAAACAGCTAGCGCTTACAGCACAGCGTCATCCGCTTTTAAGTGACATAAGACGACGAACCTTAACCAAGCTGATCAGCGCAATTCTGCACTCAAAAAAGCTCTGGGTCCCTCGTCAAAGCCAGCTTAACGAAGAAGCTTATGATGAGGCAAAACAGGATCTGTGGCTTTATGTTTATGAGGAAATTGAGAAATACAACGCTGAATTAGGATCAGTAATAGTTTGGGTTAATATGCTGTTATGCAGAAGATTTTACCGAGAAGCTAAAGCTAAATTTATAGACAGGCAGGTTAACAAAGTTGCTGACATAGACAGTTTACTTAGCAACTATGTTTTTACTGAAAATTCATCTTCACTAATAAATACACTGTGGGAATATATTGAATTAGATCCTGAAGAGATTTTTAAAAAAGAGCATATAGAAAATCATCCAGAAGCTAATTTTCAAGCTCTAATGAAATTACAAATGTCAGGATTCTCAAGAAGAGATATTTCATTAGAGTGGAAGATTAAAACTTCAACTTTAAATAGTTTTTATAGTCGATGTCTCAAGAAATTTAACTTAAAGTTTAAAAAATACTTACGTTAGAGGTAGTCAATCATGCAGCCACGAAATTCGCCTCCGGGTTTTGATGTACCTCTAATCCAAGAAGCACATCAAATAGCAGAAAAGTTCTCTCTTCAACAAAAGGACTTGTCTAAAGCAAAGCAAGTTTATTTTAATAGTTTAGCTGTGTATGCAGTCAGATTTTATCTAAAATGTATGAAAATCGAGGCTGTTTGGGAAGCTAGCGATAGTTGGGATTTTTTAATGCAGGCTCTTTTAGATGTTGCAGATTTAGTTCTACCTGGTATTGGTAAATTAGAGTGCCGTCCAGTGTTGCCAGAGATGCAAAGCGTCTATATCCCGGCTGATGTTTCCTTTGAACGGGTTGGCTATATAGCAGTGCAGATTGACCGTTCACTTAGAACTGCAACATTATTGGGATTTTTGGAAACAGTTCCAATAGAAGAAGAATCATCGCTTAACCAGTTACAACCACTGGAAGATTTACCAGCACACCTTGGAAAAGTTAGGCAAGCAAAGTTAACTAAAGCTCCAGAAAGATTAAGTCAGTGGTTTGAAAATATCTTTGATGTTGATTGGCTATCTGTACCAATATTGTTTAGTAGAGTAGCGAATCCAGCTTTTAATGCAAGAAGTACTAATTTATTAAAAGCAGCTAGCTTGGAAGATTCAACCAATAAGATTAGTCGCGGCAAGATCATCGATTTAGGAATTCAAATAATCGGTTATCCATTATCTCTAATTATAACTATCACGTCAGTCACTAATGAAGAAATAGATATT